>CBFGNU010000001.1:0-49731 GCA_965650195.1 uncultured Mucilaginibacter sp.
CGGTACCAGCTTACATGTATGGGTGCCGGTGTAAAATAAATACATCATTTGTAGTATTGATGCGCTGCGTCAATTAGCGTCAATTAGCAGTTATATACCCCAATTAGATAACTGCAATTGAACCGCTTATTCCTGTTGTTATTATTTGTACCCACCATTGGGCTGGCGCAGCGCAACTATTCTCCGGATAGCTTGCTTGCACTTTTACCGCGTGCAACCAAGCCCGACACCACAAGGGTTAATCTTTTAAACAAGATTGGAGATCTTTTAACCCACGCACGCGCCAACGAAGGCTTCAAATATGCCGAAGAGGCAATGATGCTAAGTAGGAAGTTAAATTACAAAGAAGGATTGGCCACTGCTTATTATAACCGGGGCGAGATGTTGCTCAATACCAATAAAATGGACTCGGCCAGGGTTGATTTTGAAACTGCTGTTAAGCTTTACAGAGAACTTAAGAATTTGCGCGGAATGGCGTTGGTATACAATGATATTGGTACCTTATTGAGAATACAGGGTAAGCAAAGCCGGGCAATAAAATATTTTCAACAGGCTGCCACAATGTTCGAAAAGGTGAATGACCTGGAGGGAAGTTCGGATTGCCTCACCCTGATTGCCAATAACTTTAACCAGCTTAATAAATTTGATAAGGCACTTGCCACCTATAAAAAAACGTATGCGCTACGTGTGAAGATCAAGAAAATGGCAAAGGCCGCCCAATCACTCGCCGGTATTGGGCTAACTTACAGAAATATGCAGTTGTACGCCAAAGACGATAGGAATTTTAAGTTGGCTATACAATATATGATGAAAGCCCGCCAGGCATTTATTGAAGATAATCTTAGGTTAAACATCGCGCTTATTGATAAGGAAATAGGCGTAACCTATCTACAGCAATCGCAGTATGATAACGCATTAAATTACTTATTGGAGGCGGAAGAACGGTTTAAGGCACTGGATTATAAAAGAGAATTAGGGGGGCTATACAGGGCTATAGGCCAAAGCTACCTGTATTTGAAACACTTTCCGAAAGCTAAAGAATATATTGACAGGGCGCTTGAGGCAGCCATTGCCGAGCAATATTTACAACACATTGAAGAGTCGTATGAATCAATGTATAATTACTATAAGCTAACGGGAAATACCAGATCAGCCCTTACCTATCATGAAAAATGGATGGATGCGAAGGACTCTCTAATTGAACGCAGTAATTTTGATAAAGTACTGGAAATAACCCAAAAGTATGAGACTGAAAAGAAAGAACAGGAAATTAATATCCTCAATAAAGAGAATACAATCCAAAAACTTTCAATAGCCAAGCAAAAAACTACTTTGGGGATAGTAATAGGTATATCAGCTGTAGCATTCCTTTTTGCAAGTTTGTTATATAGTCGCGGTAAGAACAAACAGAAAATACTTTTGCAGGAACACAAATTAGAACAACGTGCGGAGCTGACAAGGGCGGTGATTGAAGCGGAAGAAAAGGAACGGACCAGAATTGCAAGCGATTTGCACGATGGGGTTGGTCAATTATTCTCTGCTGTTAAAATGAATTTGAATGGCCTTATGGAACGTGTAGATATGCCGCGCGATGAGGACCGGTTTTTGGCCGAAAAAACCCTGGCTTTGGTTGAAGAAAGTTGTAAAGAGGTGCGATATATATCTCACCAAATGATGCCAAATATGCTGCTACGATCAGGCATAGCATCTGATGTGAAAAGCTTTATTGAAAAAATTGATTCGGAAAAATTGAAGGTTAAAGTTGAAGCAAATGGCTTTAAAGATAAACTGGAAAGCAATGTGGAAATTGTACTTTACCGTGTTATACAGGAGGCGGTTAACAATGTGATTAAACACGCGAAGGCCAGCTTTCTGGATATTAAATTGAACAGGGAAGCCACGGGTATAAGCGCGACGGTTACTGATAATGGGGTTGGGTTTAATACGGCATTGATTGATACCTTCGATGGTATCGGGTTAAAAAATATAGCCGCCCGGGTTGAATATTTAAAGGGAACAGTTAATTATCAATCTGCTCCCGGCGCAGGTACGAGCCTGCGTGTGTGGGTGCCGGTAGGATAGCCCTGTTATTTGTTCAAATGGTTCCACATAATATCGAAGACATCAGTAGGCTGTACGCTTTTAGCCTGGGGCTCATTAGTAATTAAAACAGCCTTATACTCGTCGGCAATATTTGTGCGTCCATGCGAGCCTTTTATAAGCGTTGCATCAAGCGGTATAACATCCATTACGTACCTGAAACCGGCCAGTTTGCGCAATAATTTATACCCAGCACGGGCTTTTGATGTCATGAACATTTCAACAGGATCATATCCCGGCTTTTTGTGAATATCCACACAACGGGCATAATCGGGCGCGACAGCATCATCCAGCCAAAAGTAGTAGGTAAACCAACTGTCCTTGTCGGCCACTACAACCAGGTCGCCGGCGCGTTCGTGGTCTATATGATATTGCTTTTGTGCTTCGCGATCCAATACCAGCTCAATGCCTTTTACGTTTTTCAGCAACGATTTTACCTTTTCGGTAACAGATGGATCATTAAGATAGATGTGCGCTATCTGGTGGTCTGCTATGGTAACAGCTTTTGACGCTGCGGCATCAAGCAGTTCCAGGCCCCGTTCTACACGTATTTGTATCAATCCTTCCTTACGTAGCAAACGATTAAGGTGTATAGGATTGTTTACCGGAGCAATGCCATACTCAGACAGGATTATAATCTCGGCATTTTTCTTTTGATAAAATTCTACCAGTTGCTCAACCACTTGATCTATCTCGGCCAACTCAGTGCTGATCTTTGATAAGTCAGGACCAAACTTTTGCAGGCAATAGTCTAAATGGGGAAGGTAAATAACGGTGAATGTTGGATTATTTAAATCGTCATTCAGCATGGACGCATCCGCTATCCATTGTGTTGACTTGATATTGGCACCCGGTCCCCAAAACTGAAACAGAGGGAATTGTCCCAGTTTTTCCTGTAACACATCACGCAGTTCAGCCGGTTGCGAATAGCAGTCAGGCATTTTACGGCCATCGGCTAAGTATTGCGGCCGCGGCGTTACCGAAAAATCAGCAGTGGAATACATGTTGTACCACCAGAACATATTGGCGCTGGTAAATTTAGGGTCTTGCTTTTTAGCTTTATCCCAGATCTTGTCTCCGTTAACCAACTTGTTTGATTGCTTCCAAAACTTTACTTCCGAATCTTCGCGGTCAAACCAGCCATTGCCTACAATCCCTGTATCAGTTGGCCATTTGCCGGTAAGATAGGTGGATTGTACCGATGTGGTAACAGCAGGCAACACCGGCTCAATCGTGGTAATGGTTCTTTCCGCAATATATTTTTTTAGGAATGGCGTATGTTCGCCAATTACCGACTTAGATAAACCAACAACGTCTATAACAACAGTCTTTTTCATAGATTTTACCTATAACACATTCTTAACCCAGTTCAGTTCCCTCGCTATGGAATTATTTATCGGCAGCTTTTTCTCATCAGGCAATACTCCCCATGTATAAGTTTCCACTTCAAGATGGTTGCTGAACGGTTTATTTTTATTGATTTGCAACACCTCAACAATATCGCTCTGCGTTGATTGCAAAAGCCCTAATTCTTCGGTAAAGATAGGCACATGGAAATGCGCGCGCCACTGCTCAACATCCGCATTTTTGCCATTGCTCAATGCATCAGGCAAATCGCGATAGCGTAATAGGGCACCGGTTTTTGTTTTAGCAATAACTTGATGCAGGTAAGTGGGTTCGTTAAATTTAGTAAAGGTATCCAATATTGACTTACGGTTTTTGGTTTCTGCCGGCAAGTCGGCCTTTAATGCCGCACTAATTTGGATCTTGCCCACTTTCAAACCTTTTTCTTCCAGTTCATCTATGATCTGCTGATGTGGTTCGTAGCCTATTGCAAAATGGCAAACATCATAACAAAGGCAGATGTGCTTTTTTATCAGTCGCTCGGCTTCCTGCTGCGATACACCGAACGTTTCTGCAATAAGCGGCTTGCCCTGCGGTAGTAGCACCTCGGTATACCAGGTGATATACTCAGGGCCATTTTCTAAAATACCATCAGGCTCTGGCTCTATATCCAAATGCATATAAATACCGCTTTGATGATCTATGCTGATCAGCTCTTTGGCCACTTTTAAAATATTGGCTGTCGCCACAGCAGTAGCTTTTGCCAATAGATCCGGTGTGGTGTGCCAATACCGGTAACTTAAGGGCGAGGTAGATATGCCACCTTCCATCCCTTCGGGCAGTAGTTGCTTCAATATGCAAAACATGCGGACGGTATAATCCAGCCGCTCATGTGTGGTCCAGTCGGGCGCATGTACCTGATCCTTAACAACGGCATTATGAAACTCGCCGTAAGGAAACCCGTTCATGGTGAAAACATACGCACCGTTGCCCACGAGCCATTGTTTAAACTCAGTCAGATTGTCGCCTTGGTGCAGTTCTTCACTTGCTTCGTGAGAAAGACGCAAACCAATGCCCATTACTTCGTCCGGAGATACCTGCGTTTTTATAGATGGGAAGTTTTGTTGTAAGGCAGCGAAATGCCCTGCCCAGTTCTCGCCGGGATGAATATTGGTACAATAGGTTAAATGACCCTGCGCTGTTTGCATTGTTTGGTTATAATAAAACCGCTCCAAATAGCTTGGATGAGGTTTTTATGCCGGGTTTAAATCGGCATATTCATTCTTTAACGCTTCGCCCGCTTTTTTAAGCAGGTTGGTATCTATATCATGCACCTCAAATCCTTCGCCAATTTGCTTAAGCAGCATAATGGTCAGTTGCCCACCCAGATGCTCTCTAAATTCGTTCAATCCAACTAATATCGGGCTGTCGTCCGAAGAAACCTCCAATAATGGATGCGTGATATCAAAACCAATCTTTTTTATAAGCGCGATGGCGCGCTGCGTTTCTGCTGTTGAGATATACCCTGCTAAGTTAGAGTATACCGTATCTAACGCTATACCCATAGCAACAGCCTCGCCGTGCAGTACCGCGAAATTAGTTAACTGCTCCAATTTATGAGCACTCCAGTGGCCAAAATCCAGCGGGCGTGATGAGCCTTTTTCAAACGGATCGCCGCTTGCAATGTGGTTAAGGTGCAGCTGTGCGCAGCGTTTTATCAGATACTTCATGGCATCCATGTCGCGGGCAGTTAAAGCCGCTGCATTTTGCTCCAGCCATTCAAAAAATACAGGGTCCTTTATCAGTGATACCTTAATAGCTTCGGCAATGCCTGATCGCCAATCCCTATCGCCTAAAGTGAGCAAAAACCTGTCGTCGTTAAATACGGCAATAGGTGGAGCAAACGTGCCCAAAAAGTTTTTCTTGCCAAAAAAGTTAATGCCGTTTTTTACACCAACACCCGAGTCATTTTGGGCAAGCACGGTAGTGGGTATACGGATATGTTTTATGCCCCTGTGCGCAATGGCAGCGGCATAACCGGCCATATCCAGCACGGAGCCGCCACCAATGGCAGCCACGTATGAGTGCCTGTCGATACCGTATTTATTAATGGTATCCAGCAGATTATGAAAATTGTCCTCGTTGTTTTTTACGCTTTCGCCGCCGGGCACTGAAATCAGCTCGGGAATGAGCTGGGCGCCTTTGTGTATAGAGAAATACCGCCTGATCTTGTCCGCCAGTTCAGGGGTAGCTTTCATAACATCCTGGTCAATTACAAAAAGTATTTTTTTTACCGATTCAGACGTTGCATTGTCCAACAAGAAATCGTCAATACATGTATTTGAAAGCTCAAAAAGACCCGATGTAAAAAAGACCTTGTACTCAAACTTCACACTAAAGGTCTGCTGCAAATATTCCATATAAAAAGCTAATATCTAAAAGAAATTATTAACTCGGGGTAGCATATCGAAAATTTGACGTAAATATTGAGTTGAAAGGGGCATTTGCCATAAAGTATGGCATCAGGTTACCGCAAACCACTTAGAAAAGCTTATTGATATGGGCAATAAGCAGGCAATAAATATAGCGGGATAAATGGCGCCGAAAGCCGCGGCCCATGCAGCATCCATCAATATTAAACCAATAACTCCTGCTTTAACAGCTTTGCCGATATTTTTTCCTGCCGGATCTTTTATCGCGATCCTTAAGGGGCTCAATATCATCCATCCAAACCAGATAAGAAAAAACATGGTGTACAACATATTTTGCGGCTGCACGCCTTGATGTGAGGAGAAAAAATGTATGGCAAAAATCACTATCAAATACAGCGAAGCGCCTATATACAGGTTCTTTTTATTTCCGCCATGTACCTCGCCACGGCTTATCATGGTGATAGAAAAAATGTAAAGCAGCGGCACGGCAGCCAAGTAATACCATTGTACCAGCGCGTCGGTAATAATGCTGATGCCCAGCAGCAGGTTAAGCCCCCGGCAAAGCCCCATATTCAATGGCCCTATAAAGTTATAATGCTTACTTATCCGGTTATACAACAGTGCAAAAAAGGCTATTAAAACAGCAATTAAACCGGATTGCGGGCTATGCGCATATCCAAAGCCAATGCCCCATAGTAAAAGAAAAATGCCTAAAGCTGTTGCTTCTCCCGTGCTTATTAAGCCGCTTGGGATGGCGCGTTCAGGGCGCTCAATTTTATCAAGTTCGGCATCAAAAACGTCATTAAACACAATGCCACCTGCATAAAGGCCCATTGTTGAAAGGCACAATACAACAATAGGGTAAAAACTATTGGTTACCAATGGCAGGTTGGTAAAGTAGCCTGCAATAGCTATCCCCGCCAGCACATCCGCAACCGAGGTTACAACGTTGGCCGGCCTCATCAGCCGTAAATAGGTGATAACTTTTGATGCCATTTTAGCTAATAATGATAGAATTTTTGTCTACGCGCGGTTGCTGGCCCCCGCGGAGTACTGTATTACCCTCAAAACGCTGACTTTGGTCAATAGTGCTGCCACCAGTAGTAAAATCCGCTTCGTTTATCTGTCCGCTTTGCGCGAACGCGGTTATGGCATTTTGATAGGTGATCAGTCTAATATCTTCATCGCTTATGCCACGGATCTTCATTAAAGCCGCGGTTTTTGGTACGGCTAACGGATCGCTGATGCCCCAATCTGCGGCTGAGTTTACCATAATGCGCTCAGGGCCGTATTGTTTAGCTATTTCAACCATGCGCTCATTTCCCATTTTGGTGAACGGATAAATGGTGAAAGCTGCCCAGAAGCCACGGTCAAGTACTTCTTTAACAGTTTCCTCATTATTGTGGTCAACAATTACCATGTAGGGGTCAAGGCCATGCTCTAAAGCTATGTCCATACTACGGGTAGTGCCGCCTTTTTTATCGCGATGCGGAGTGTGTATCTGTACAGGCAGCCCGGCTTCTTTAGCCAGTTCAAGCTGCGCCCGGTAATATTTTTCTTCGGCTGCGGTCTGGTCGTCAAAGCCGATCTCTCCTATACCAACAACGCCTTCTTTGTAAACAAAAAGCGGCAGCATCTCCATTACCTGCTCAGCAAGGGCTTCGTTATTGGCCTCGCGCGAGTTAAGGCCGATAGTGCAATAGTGCTTAATACCGAACTGTGATGAACGAAAACGCTCCCAACCAATCAGGCTGCTGTAATAATCGCGAAAGCTATCAAGGCCTGTACGCGGTTGGCCAAGCCAGAAGGCCGGCTCGATCAGGGCCACTACACCGGCATCGGCCATGGCCTGGTAGTCATCCGTAGTGCGCGATGTCATGTGCACATGCGGATCAAAAAACTTCATACCCTTTATACCGCTCAGGTCAACCGGGGTGGTGTCTTTATCCTGTGATATCCTGTCTTCAAATGAATGGGTGCAACACATAATTTTATCTTTTGGGGATGTTAATGCTGATATTCAGACATTAAACTGTCCCAAGTTAATTGTTTTTGTTCAATTGCAGCTTTTAGCTGTGGCTCGTTATTTAACAAATCAATCGCGGGCTGATAATTTGAATGCGCAAGCGCCAACGCTGCCGCTTTTTTATTAATAGTTACCCCGCTTTCAAGAGCCCATTTCACATCCTCAAATAACTTATCATCAATAAAAGGGCCAACTAAACGCCACAAAGCAGGGTTTATGTCGCGGCCAGCTGCCCGGCGCTCATGTACGTAATCGCTTATTATATAAGCCAGGCCTTTGTTCGCGCATTGGTCGATGCCTTCAATTTTTCCGACATCTTTGCCTGTAAAAAAAGCCTTTAATACCAATTGGTTCCAGGCGCTTTGGTCTAAATTTTTCTGCGGATACGGGTTTTGGTACATTATGGCTTCCAATACATTGCCAATATTGCTGCGGATACCTTCGGCACAACGCTTAACCCACATTGCGGGATAGGCCAATAAAGGCAATGATGAGTAAAGCGAAACCAGTTCATTGACTTCGCCGGCCAAAAACAGGTTTTCAATTATGCGGAAATATTCTTCTTTGTTGGTTTCGTCCAAGCTTAGTAAGATCCATGCGCGGCCAAGCATGTCAACACTCCATCCATTTAAACTAAAGCCGGGGATCAGTGCGTCCAGTTGCTGCGCATCTTCACCGCTAACATTGAGTATAGCCTTGGCGGTTTTGCGTGGCACCAACACAAAAGCTGTGTTAAAATTGCTTTTTTGCTGCAGCCAGTTTAAAGCATCGGCAGGTACATTGGCCGCTAATATATTTTTGAATATAGCTTTTACAGCAGTTACATCGTAGCTATACATAACAGTTAAACAAGTCCCACATTTATCACCACAAAATAATCGATAATCAGTGCGGCAGATATGATGAGTAACCCAAAAAACTCGCGTGTGTTTTCAATAAAAGGCTTTTCTGCTTTCATCGACTCCACCAAACTGGGAGTGCGATACTTCACTATCCAATCGCGAACGCCGTCTTTATCAAAATATAACTTTATAGCATAAATCAGATAAAACGCCGTTAGGCCCAGGTACGCGTTCGGATAATACATACCGTAAGCCGCAAGCCCACAACAAACCGCCACAGCTACATAAATGGGCACCCATAGGTACCAGTCGGGGTCATTAAAATTTAGGTAAGCAAATACCAGAAAGGAAAGACAGAAAATAACGTTAACAATAACGAAAGCAATCATGACGATTATTTTTTAGCAAGAGTTTAATAAACCCACCCTATAACGGATGCGTTTGAGGTTTATTTGAATTTTTGGGAATACCAGTCAACGTGGTATACCAATAGTCAACGCACAAATTTACAATGATGTGCAGATAATCAAAGTAAATAACGTAAAAATGAGGATGGGATTACCGTGATTGTAATCACTTTTTAGATAACGAGTTGATAAATACCATTAAGGTTTCTGCCTTGCTCTTTATAATCAAGGCCATAACCCACAACAAATTTATCTTCTATTTCAAAGCCAACGTATTTAAGTTCGGCTATATGATATTGTTGCGCAGCCGGTTTAACCAATAGTGCGCACACTATAATAGATGCCGGTTTTCTTTGTTTAAGATCTTCAATTAAAAAGTTCAGCGTATTGCCGGTATCGCTAATATCTTCTAACAATATTACGTCGCGCCCTTCAATATCAACAGCAAGATCAAGGTCGTTGCGCAATTGCCAGGTTGTTTTCATGCCGCCATGATAGGAAGCAACTTTTGTAAAAGACACTTCACATGGCATATTCATCTGCCTAACCAGATCAGCCATAAACATAAAGCAGCCATTAAGCACACCCACAAACAGGGGCTTCTTGCCTGCATACTCTGTATTTAACGCATCGGCAATAGCCTCAACACGATTTTTTATCTCTTCGGCGTCAATAATTAATTTGAATTCAAGATCGGCTACGTTTGTTTTCATTCAGTTCAGGTTACCTGCCTTAAGCAGCTTTGCGATAATTATAGGCCCACTTTACAAACAATCTAAGGTAGTAGATCACAAATACTACAATGGCAATTTCTAATATGCCGGTGAACATCGGATCAAAAGCGGCAGACCTTTCAGGGAAGAAAACATGTATAATAAACTTCGCCCCGAAAATCAGGACCAACACAATTGATGCTACCGGGAATTTACCAACTCTCATATTTGTTTGTTTATAGCCGTAAATGTACTTATTTTGACCGAATTGCCTCAAAGTTTATGCAACTCAAAAACACACCAATATCGCTATCTTTGCCACCCATGACGGAATACCAGGTGCATACGCTTGCCAACGGCATAAAAATACTACACAAACACAGTACATCGCCTATTACGCATTGCTGTTTTATGGTTAATGCCGGGTCGCGCGATGAGCCTGAGAATAAGGAGGGGCTAGCGCATTTTATTGAGCATTTGTTGTTTAAGGAAACAGAGCGCCGCAGTACCAACCAGATATTAAACCGGCTTGAACTGGTGGGGGCAGATCTGAATGCTTATACCACCAAAGAGTATACTTGCGTACACGCATCGCTGCTTAAGCCACATTTAGAACGCGCTATTGATCTGTTTGAGGATATTGTTTTTCATTCCACATTCCCTGCTGAGGAGTTGGAGAAAGAACGAGGCGTAATATTGGATGAAATAGCGTCCTACCTTGATCAGCCCGAGGAAGCTATTCAGGATGATTTTGAAGCGATGTTGTTTAAGGGCCATGCTATGGGCAACAATATTCTGGGTACAACTCAAACCGTTTCAGCTTTCAGCAAGGAGGATATTCAGCAATTTATTAAAAATAATTACAATACCTCTGAAATGATCTTCGCCGTGTTTGGCGATTATACCTTCGATAAAGTAATAAAGCTGGGAGAAAAATATTGGGGTCAAATTCCGGCTAACCATCCGGTGAAGAACCGCATTAAGCCGCATAATCATGGCCTCACCAAAACTATTGTGCGTAAACCCATATCGCAAACACATTGTATCCTGGGCAACCAGGCCTATCCCGCCATGCACCCTAATAAAACAGGATTGCTGCTGCTTAACAATCTTTTAGGCGGTATGGGTATGAGCAGCAGGTTGAATCTTGAGATTCGCGAGAAACATGGTATAGCCTATACAGTAGAATCTAACTACACTTCGTTTTCGGATACGGGAATATTCTCCGTTTATTTTGGTACAGATACCGAAAAAGCAGAGAAGGCCATAAAGTTGGTTCACAAAGAACTTAAAAAGCTCCGCGACCAGTCGCTTGGTGTTTTGCAGTTGCACCAGGCTAAACAAAAGTTTATAGGCCAAATTGCCTTGGCCGAAGAGAACCGCATGAGTTTAATTTTATCTATCGCTAAAAGTGTGCTCGACTTTAACTGTGCCGATACCTTGCAGCAATTGTTTGATAAGATAAATAAAGTAACGGCCCCGCAGTTGTTAGAAATAAGCAACGAGATTTTTGATACGAATAAGCTAACCACCCTTTTGTTCGAGCCGGAACAGTAACAGGCTACGCTTGTGTTATTAAATTATTAAAATAAACCTGTAATTTTGTGGTATGAAATATCCTATTATCGCCTATGGAAGCCCGGTTTTACGCAGAAAAGCAACTGCGATAGAACCAGCTGAATATCCGCATATAAAAGAATTGGTGGCCGACATGTTTGAAACTATGCACGGGGCACGTGGTGTTGGTTTAGCGGCTCCGCAAATTGGTCTGAGCATGCGTTTGTTTGTGATTGATGCTACCCCGTTTGATGATGATGAACCCGAACTGAAGGACTTTAAAAAAGTGTTTATTAACGCCTGTATATTAGATGAAAGCGGCGAAGAATGGTCGTTTAATGAAGGTTGTTTAAGTATACCCGATATACGTGAAGATGTAATGCGTAAGCCTGTGATCAAAATATCTTACTATGATGAGAACTGGAAACATTATGAGGAGACTTTTTCTGGCATGGCGGCCCGCATTATCCAGCACGAGTACGACCATATAGAAGGTAAATTATTTACAGATAAACTAAGCCCGTTACGCAAGCGCTTGTTAGAGAAAAAGCTGGGCGATATATCGCGCGGAATGGTTGACGTTGAATATAAAATGAAGTTCCCGGCGGTTAAAAAAGGACGGTAATTAGTTTTCTTCTTTCCTGGCCTTATCGCCTGCGGCGATATCCCGTATTAAACTACCCCAGGCAAACGGATTTAGCAACGGATTGGTAAATGAGTGTGAATTGGCTACGGCGTTGTGCTTATCCTGCGCGTTAAAGCTTTCATAACCACTTAGCGGTAAGGTTTTCATCATGGTGTGGATAGATGTCGCGCTCAGGTTTTTACGGGCAATTTCCAGATCGTCGTCGGCAACCTTCATCGCAAGGAAATCATGCCTGAATTCATCCGTAGTGGCCCATGGAAAGATGCGAACCATTGGCAGATTAATAACCTGGGCACGCATGCGGATCTCAACTATCAAACTCTTTTTAGTAATATCTTTAGGTACAGCAATTGTAGTGGGATTATAGCCTACGCTTGAGAATTTGAGACTATCCTGCTCATGTACAACAAACGAAAAATAGCCTTCGTAGTTGGCAGCGCCTACCTGTTTACCTGTAGTAACATTGGTAACAGTTACATAAGGCACTACAGAATTATTATCAGCATTGTATATAATACCGCTGAATTGCACCAATGGCTTGTCCGCATTTTGAGCGAACGAAGTCAGGCTGCAAGCCAATAGCAATATGCCGATAAGGTATTTCATTATTTTTTCAGTCTCTTATGCCTGTTAAAACGGATAAAAATACTTTTTAGTTTTAAAGCTACAGCAAGCTTGCTGCTACTTTAACAAACATTAACACTTATCTTAAATTTTCCGGTAGCACCGCGTTCGGATCGTCAATGTCTGTCAGGTTCACGGCCTCAACACCTGTTATCTGCGGCACCGCTTTTCTTATAGCGCCTTCAATGCCGGCTTTAAGCGTCATTATACTCATGGGGCATGAGCCACACGAACCCAATAACTTAAGCCTAACTACATTATCCGCAGTTATCTCCTCAACCGAAACGTTGCCGCCATCCGTTTCCAAATACGGACGGATGCTGTCCAACGCTTCTTCCACCTGCTCTAATAAAGTCATTTTTACTATTTTAAAGTAAAGTTATTAATTATTTACAATATTAACGCTATTTGCCAGCGCGTTAGCTACCGATACCTGCTGCGCCACACGATTAGCAATTTCGGTAAAGGCATTAACCATCAGCTCGTGCTCATCAGCTAAAACAATGGGTTTGCCCGCGTCGCCGCTGTCACTTATGCTTTTTACCAGCGGGATCTCTCCTAAAAACGGTACTTCCAATTTCTCAGCCAATCGCTTTCCCCCACCCTGACCAAAAATGTAATACTTGTTATCCGGCAATTCGGCAGGAATAAAGTACGACATGTTCTCTACTATCCCCAGCAGCGGTACAATAATGGCGTCCATTAAAAACATACCGATCCCTTTTTTTGCATCGGCCAGCGCGACGTTTTGTGGTGTGGTAACTATTACCGCTCCTGTTATCGGGAAGGTTTGTGTTATGGTGATGTGTATATCGCCGGTGCCGGGTGGCAAATCCACCACCAGGTAATCCAGCTCGCCCCAATCGGCATCATTAAACAGTTGTTTTACTGCTGTTGATACCATTGGTCCGCGCCAGGGCACGGGTTGGTTAGGATCTGTAAAGAAGCCTATAGAAAGCAGTTTAATGCCATATTTCTCAATCGGCTCAATACGTGTTTTGCCATTTACGTTGCTGGCTTGTGGTTTGGCGCCCTCTAAGCCGAACATAATAGGCACCGACGGCCCATAAATATCAGCATCAATCAAACCCACGCTTGCGCCGCTTTTTGCCAGGCCGAGCGCCAGGTTAGCCGCCACGGTTGATTTACCCACTCCACCTTTACCCGATGCCACGGCAATTATATTCTTCACGCCGGGTACGCCGGTGTTCTTTTGCGAGGTTACCCGCGAGGTCATGTTAATAGTCACCTCAACATCCTTGCTTATAAAATGGCTGATGGCATTACGGCAGGCGTGTTCAATAAGCGCTTTTAACGGACAGGCAGGTGTAGTCAACACAACCGAAAAGCTGAGGCGGTTACCCTCTATCACAATATCCTGTATCATGTTCAAGGTAACCAGGTCCTTTTTTAGGTCGGGTTCTTCTACGTTGCCAAGCGCCTGTAAAACTGTTTCGCGGGTGAGATTTATCATTGTGTACAAAATTAGCAAAATATTGCGGGTGGGTTTGTCATGGTAATGATAAAAGATGGTGAGTGGGCTTCAGCGCCGGGGTGAGCGTTTCACGAAAATATGAAACATAGTGAAACGGATGAAACGCAATTTTTAATTAACTATTTAAATATCAAATAATTAAATATTTGCGATGAAACACTGTGAAACTACTTATTCGTCAGGAAGATTAGCTGTAAAATGTAAGTAATTGCTTGTTTAACAGATGTTTGTGAAATGGGGTCAATTTTGTTACGGGGTGAAACGCGGGAGGCTGGGCTGAAGAGAGTTATTCTTTATCCCTTTAGTTAAATTGTAGATAAGCATAAATGCGTTTTGTGTACCGCCAAAATAATAGGATCACCATTAATTATTCCCTCAAACCTTTATCTTTAATCAATGAAAACAATGAACCTTAAGCCCCAGGCACAGGTTGCGGCATATGTAGAAAGGATATTGGTGCTTGAGCATTACGATATCAGCATGCCGTTTTCGTTACCGCTATTTGCAAATGGGTCGCCAACATTGCTTTTCACCTCGGCCAGGAGTATTATAGGAAAACCCCGGCAGCTCATCTCACTCTTTTCGGGCAAACAGTTCTTCCCGAAACTTTATTTATGAATGAGGGCTTCCTGCTGATCGCTTATTTTTTAAAACCTTATGCCTTATTTTCCATCTTTGGCATTACCGCGCTCGAATTAACCGACAGGCCCGTTGAGCTAAGCTTATTGGCAAAACGAGGAACAGCCGAATTACAGGATAGGTTATTGAACGCACATTCAGTAGAAGATAGCATTGCCTTATTGAATGCATATTTAACCGGTTTAATTGCCGATGCCAAAACCGATAACCGTGGTATTACTTATGCTGCTGATATTATAGCCCACCGGCCATCGCCGGAAATTTTGCTGCATGTGCAAAATGAGTTGAATGTAACGGAAAGAACCTTTCAAAGAATGTTTGAAAAGAATATCGGATTAAACCCTAACCTGTACAGGCGTATCAGGCAATTCAATTCCGCTTTTCAACAGCTTAACGCGGGTAAATACACCAAACTTTCAGATATCGCCTTTCAAAACGGTTATGCCGACCAAAGCCATTACGTTCGCGCATTTAAAGAATTTACGGGGATTACCCCGAAGGATTATGTGAATTTTAGTTCTGGGGGTTAAGGGGCTAAAAGCCCGGGCCAAGAGCGATTCCCTCCCTTGGGAGGGTGCAGGGAGGGGTTTAATGAATTTTTTATTATAGCCAACAAACCCCTACCCGCCACTGCACAGTCAACCGCACCCTTCCCCGAGGAAGGAGTTTTAGCGAAAAGCAGAATGTCGGTTTCATTCTATTTTGCACATAAGCACCGCAGTAATTTTACGGCAGTTATTTAAACACGAAAAACATGAACGACAAAATGTACCCTTGCTTATGGTTTGACGGACAAGCCAAAGCTGCTGCAGACTATTACTGCTCTATTTTTAAAAACTCAGCCATATTAAGCGAAAACCCTATTGTGGTTCAGTTTGAATTGAATGGCTCTAAGTTTATGGCCTTAAACGGCGGGCCAAAATATAAGCCTACACCCGCCAACTCTTTTGTTATTGAATGCGAAACGCAGCAAGAAATAGATCATTATTGGGAAAAACTGGGCGAAGGTGGCCGGTATGACCAATGCGGCTGGCTGGATGATAAATTTGGTTTTTCGTGGCAGATAGTGCCCTCGGTTTTGCATAAACTAATGGCCGACCCGGATAAAGCCCCACGGGTAGTTAATGCTTTTATGCAGATGTCTAAATTTGATATCCAAACATTAATGGATGCGTAATGACTTAGCTCACATAAATACTTGCAGCATAGCAGGGTGACAACCCCTGCTATGCTACAAGCTTAATTTATTGGGCGCAGCAGGCGGTTCCAGCGTATGCCGCTTAAAATATTTTTGGTGGAGTCTGTACTGAACCAGGTTAGCTTGGCTTTGCCAATGATGTGATCCTCGGGCACGTAACCCCAAAAGCGGGAGTCTAACGAGTCGTGGCGGTTATCGCCCATCATCCAGTAATAATCCATTTTAAAGGTGTAGGCAGTTGCCTTTTTACCATTGATGTAAATGTCTTTGCCTTTTACATCAACCTTGTTGTTCTCATACACCTCGATAGCACGACGGTATAAGCTAAGCGTTGAATCATTAAGCTGAACCGTCCAGCCCTTGGCGGGCATCTTAAACGGACCGTAGTTATCTAAATTCCATTTAAAATGGTCGTTATGCGGAAACACCTCGGCGTCATACGTGCCCGCCGGCTGAACCATGGGCTGTACGCCTTTTATGTTGACTATGCTTTTAAAGGCAGCCAGCTGGTCGCCGGGGATGATCATTTCAAAAGTATTTGCGCTGTATTGCTGGCGCACCGTAATGCGCATATCCTCTAACATTTTGGGGTTAAGTTCAGCGCCGTCTGTCACAACCGCGTACGATGTTTGCGCCTTGGGTGCGTTAGGCATAGCCTTGCCATTAATATATACCTGCGAGTTAATAATAGTAAGAACATCGCCGGGTGTGGCCTGGCAGCGTTTAATTAAGGTTGTGCGTTCATCAATCGGGATATTATATTCCGGACCGGCTTCATCAGGTTTATTAAAAACCACTATGTCACCTTTTTTAGGTGATGAGAATCCCGGCAGGCGCATGTAAGGCAGTTGTATACCGCTCCAGTAAGTTTTCACTCCACCCACAACAGGCTCGGTAAACGGGAAGGCAATGGGGGTAATGGCCATACGCGGCCCGTAGCTTATCTTACTTACAAACAAATAATCGCCGGGCAGCTGTGTGCCTTCCATTGAGCCGGAAGGGATAGCGTAGGCAGAAAACAACAATCCGCGCACAGCAGTTGAAACCACCAATGCGAATACCAAAGCATCCACCCACTCGCGGGTTTTGCTTTTTTTAACTTTAGGCTTATCTGTTTTTTTTCTGAAAAGATTGATCTTCCAATTCATAAGCAAGGGTTTGGTTATGAATTGGACTGCGGGAGGGCGGATTTGTTACAGCCCCATAAGGTCTCTTAATTATAACCTATTGGATACCATACGCCCCTGACGTTAGATGCCAAAATATTTGGCAGGACATGATTTGCTTCAAGTGTGGATACATCAATATTCTCAATTGTCCTTTTCATCGGCGGAATGGCGCGACCTTTAAACACGGTAGTTCCCAATATATTAATAGCATCATCATAAGTTAGGGCAGTTACGCCACATCCCATATGCAAACCTAACCCAGTTACGTCATGCAGGTTAAATTCAAACCAAAATCTTATCAACTTTACCATCTATTCTAAGTTACGTACCGCATGCCCACCTAACCGATACGCAGATTGTTTCTATTAATAAATGTCGATAAAATATGATGAGTTATTACACACTCCGACGCCGGGCCGTTAATAGATATGAAATCGCAATACAACTTGCCGGTATAATAACGTACAGAGACGATAGAATTATGTTTCCCATGGTCGTTTAAGTTAATTGTTGGTTAATTATTTAAACGTAACGCCGAAAAATATAGTTTATCTATTTGCCTTTAAATAGCACTTTTAAGTATTATGAAAATATTTGTTAATACACTTACGATATTTGTATTGATGATACAAAATCATTGAGAGAATTTGGTTGAACACCCCTGAAGTAGCCGCTACATTGTTTTATTACGTAGCCTTATTCATGATAAATATGCCTAAAAAGTGCAAGAAAGGAACATTTCCAAAGAGTTTAAGCGCTAAAATTCCATTTCCAACAGCACCGGGCAATGGTCAGAATGCTTTGCTTCGGGCAGGATAGCTGCGCGTTTAATATTGTCTTCCAGCTCTTTACTCGCCATGGCATAATCAATGCGCCAACCCAGGTTTTTAGCGCGGGAGTTAGCGCGGAAACTCCACCAGGTATAGTTATGCGGTTCTTTGTTTACATGCCTGAACGTATCCACAAACCCCGATTCAATAAAATTTTCCATCCACTCGCGCTCCTCGGGCAAAAAGCCTGATGAGTTAGCGTTTGATTTTGGGTTATGGATATCAATTGGCCGGTGGCAAATGTTATAGTCGCCGCAAATAACAAGGCGCGGATGCTCAACTTTAAGCAGCGTTAAATATTTACCAAACTCATCCAAAAAGCGGAACTTGAATATCTGGCGCTCCTCACCACTTGATCCCGAAGGGAAATAAGCGCTCATTACCGATACCTCATCAAAATCAACCCGAATGCAGCGGCCCTCGCGGTCAAAATCCGCAATGCCGCAGCCATACTCTACATGGTTAGGTGTACGTTTGGTTAATATGGCTACACCGCTGTAACCTTTCTTTTCAGCAGGGAACCAATAATGCTTATAACCTAGAGCTTCAACCAGGTGCAGATCGGTCAACACATCAGGTGTCGCCTTAATTTCCTGTAAACAAACCACATCAGCATTGGTAGCCTGCAGCCAGGCCAGCCAGTCTTTATTAATTGCGGAACGGATGCCGTTAACGTTATAGGTAATGATTTTCATAATTCGGATTTCGGATGTTCGATTTCGGATTTAATTTATTGGGCTGACCGGGTTTAAAGTTTTAAATATATAACCAATTCCGAAATCGAACATCCGAAATTCGAAATAAAACAGCCCTTAGCGCGTGGGCAAAAGTAATTTATCCAGCCTGCGGCACTCCCGTTTTTTGAGCAGCGATACTGTCATAGCTACATCGGTTAAAGGGCGGTCATTCTTGTCTTTTTTTTCAGCGGCAATAAGGTCAACCATGTCGAGGCCGCTTACAACTTCGCCGTATACGGTGTAATTTTGATCTAAGTGCGGCGACCCGCCAACAGATTTATAAACCGCCCGTTGCGATGCCGGTATTTGCCTTCTCTTTAAACGGGTTTGGATCAATTTATCAAGGTCTTCATCTGTAAATCGCTTACCTTCTACAATGTAAAACTGGCAGCCGCTTGATGCTTTACTCGGAAGATCATCCCGCGCAGCTGCTAAAACCCCACGTTTGTGGAATAAGCTATCTCTAAATTCAGCCGGAATGGTATAACCTACATCTCCGTTACCCAGCTCCATACCCGGTTTATTTTTTGCGGGGTCCTTTGAGTCGGGATCGCCTCCCTGTATCATAAAGTTTTGAATAACCCTGTGGAATAGGGTGCCATTATAATGCCCTTTTTTGGTAAGTTTTATAAAATTGTCGCGGTGCAGTGGTGTTTCGTTATAAAGCCGAATAATGCATTCACCATACACTGTTTTTATACGAACGTAATGATTGGGCCGTTTTGCAAAGCTGCTAAAGGTTATAAGCAATAAGCAAAGGGTAAGCGCCTTCTTCATCCTTCCTGCTCTTCAAAATAGGTTACTATTAATGATTTCATCATCATCTCCTGCTCCAATAAAGAATAGCTGGGTATGGTTTTAACCAGTTTCCAGTGTGGCCATCCGTCCTGATCAAGGCCTTCTAATTCATAAAATCCCATCATACTCATTAGTCTGCAGGTGGCAATATGCATCAGTTCTTCCTTTTGCCGCTTGCTAAACTTCATTGGGCCCTGGCCCAGTTCCTGTACGCCTATTAAAAACAGCATCACTTTCACGTCAGGCGTATCGCTATCAAAATCCTGCGCTATACGTTGCTGTAACTCTTTCCATTTTTTGTTGATCTCGGCGGGTGTCATGGCAGCAAATATACCAATGTTAAATATACGGTGGCAGTAATTTGTGGGCGCGAATAATTTAGTTTTGGATTAAGCGCTAAAGGTCGGGTATCAGCAGGACGGCTCCCTCCCAGATCCGGTCGCTTATAAAGCGCATCCCTTTGTTTGAGGGATGGCTTGCAACACCCGGATTAGCAAACAAACCGCCAGCGAAATAAGTGGGATCGGGGTGCATTTCCGCTAACGAAACATAACTGGAATATTTTTTCAACACCACGTCTGACATTTCCCTGTCGGGCCAGGCAGAGCCAACCGCTAATATCTTGATATTCGGGTTTCCGGCTTTAAAATAGTCTAATAGTTCTTTATACTTCTTTTCATAAAGCGCGGCATCACCCGTTCTGGTTACGTTTTCACCAATCCGCATTATTAAAAGGTCGGGTTTAAAATCGCGGTAGGTTTTAAGGTTGGCATCAACGTCGTAGGTGTCAAATTCATTTTCAAAGACCGCTATATTTTTCCAGACCAATTCATTGGCGGGGTCACTTGCTTTAAGGCGCTTGGTCAATATGTGCACGTAGTCGCTATCCAGGGCGCTGGCAGCCATGCCCCAATTACCATTCCAACCTATGGATGGGGTTTGAGGCGCATAAGTAATACTATTACCAAAAACAACTACACGATAGGAAGGATTGGGTTTGCTTTTTTTACACCCCGCTATTACGAGTACTATGACGAAAAATAGTAGGAGGTTTCGCATAGATCACTCACTGTCTGGCTGGCGCTCTTCTTTGCTTATTTTGTCGAAAATTTTATCCATGCGCTCAACATATTCGCTGGTATCATCAACAAAAAACTCCAACTGCGGCACTATCCTTACCTGGTCCTTAATACGGGCGCCCAGTTTATACCTTATCTCTGAAGCGTGCGATTTTATAATATGCAGCGCCTGCGCCATGTTAGTGTTGTTAAAAAAGCTTAAAAAAATGCGGGCAATGGCCAGATCGGGCGTAACACGCACTTTAGTGATAGTTACCAGCGTGTTCGGCAAATAATTCATGCCTTCGCGTTGAAATATGGCCGCAAGATCTTCCTGAATTACTCCGGCAAATTTTTGTTGACGTTTTGATTCCATAGTTTATTATTTAACGCCAAACAGGCAAATGAGTTTTAATACAAATAAAGCAATTAAATCTAATTTTAAAAGATTAGATGCTTGTGCTTACTTACAAATATCCGCCGGGATATCCTTTTTAATGCTGATAACTTTTCTGACAGTTAGTGTACTGTCAAAAGCGGATGCCGGACCTTCTTTACCCGAAGGCTTTATATCACCTTCAACTTCTATATAAACAGATTCATAAGGTTTATCAGAACTTAGTTGGGTGTATTGCAGCTCCAGCTTAGCCGAACTATCAGCAGTCCAGTATTCCTTACCGGTACTGCAATCAACAAAAAGCGCAGCCTCCGGGCCAAAGCTGTACAGGCCTTTTATAGTAACAGGTTTATTTGTGGCTGCTTTTTTATCTTTCTTATCCCCATGGCATGCGGCCACAAAGATGGTCAGTAAAAAGATCAGACCACAAAACTTACTTGAACTTAAACCGCGCATATTGTAAAATTACAAATCGTGTTTGATATCGTCTAATCCTTTAACACTTAAACGGGAACTAATTGCTGATGCTATTACAGAAATAACACTCACGGTTGCCAAAACCAATATAAAATCGCGTGCAAGGATTTTAATCGGATACCCATCAATAACAGCCACATTTTCGCTCATTTTTATAAAGCCGTAATGCTGCTGTAGTAAACAAAATATAAGCCCTACCACCAAGCCTAATACACATCCAATCATGGCTATCATCATGCCTTCAAAAAAGAAGATGCGTTTTATCAGGCTTTTATCAGCACCAATGCTGGTTAAAATGGCTATGTCCTGCTTTTTATCCATAACCAGCATGGTTAAAGTGCCTATAATGTTAAAGATGGCAACTATCAGCACAAAAGTAAGGATCATAAAAATAGACCAGCGCTCGAAATTGAGCGTTTTATATAACTCAACGTTTTGCTGCCTGCGGTTTTTTACCACAAAAGCATCGCCCAGTTTTTCCTGAATTTCTTCTTGTATCTGATCGATATCCGCGCCTTGCTTGAAGGTTAACTCTAATGAAGATACCTGGTTTGGTTCATCCAACAGGTCGCGCGCAAAATCAAGCGAAACCACGACGATATCATCAAACTCCTGCTGAATAGCAAACACACCCGAGGGATATATAAAGGCTTGCCTGAACGCATCCATAGGGTTAACAGAATTACCCGCTGTTCGCCGCGGCGAATAGATGATCATCGGCGTGAGCTCATCATGTACATTAACCGACAAACTATTTTGTACCGCGGTACCAATAACGGCAAATGGTTTATTCCCGGCTTTTAAAACAAAGCCACCATCCTGTATAGCACTGTCAAGGTTGGTGTTTTTTAAGAAATCATCGCTCATGCCTTTTATATTGGCAATAAAGGTTTTGTCGCGATACTTGACCATCCCTTTTTCCTCAAGCGCCTGGGTGTAAGAGAATATGCGCTCATCTTTTCTCAGCGAATTAAAGTAAGGGGTTTCCGGGTTAAAAGTTTTACCCATGCGCGCCTCAATTTTTAGCTCGGGCGTAAAATTGCTGTACAGTTTGAGGATAACGTCTTCCAGCCCGTTAAATGCTGACAGGATGACGAAAAGTGTAGCGCTGCCGATAAAAACACCCACCATTGAAATACCCGAAATGATATTAATAGCGTTCGTTTTCTTTTTTGCAAAAAGATATCGTTTGGCTATGTAGATGGAGGTGTTCAATTGGGTTGTAAGTTATACGTATTACGTTGTACGTTTTTTAAAGCAGATCAATCACAAAACTACATAAAACGTATAACGTTATACGTACAACCCCAACAATAGCTAAGAAAAAAACGGATTGTACAGCCTTTCAAAACCAATGGTGGTTTCGGGCCCATGACCGGGATAAACCACACAATCGTCGGGCAGTGTAAATAGCTTTTCGCGGATGTTGGTTATTAATTGCTCATGGTTGCCACCCGGCAAATCAGTGCGGCCGATGCTGCCTCTAAATAAAACATCGCCACCAATAAGTTGGTTGGCCTTCTCGTCATAAAAGCATAAGTGTGCAGGCGAATGGCCCGGACAAAAAATAAGCTGCAGCGATGCGTTGCCAAAGGTCAACCATCCTTCATCTGATAAAAATTCATCGGGCAGCGGTGATGGATCATAATGCAGGCCAAACTGAGGCGCATAAGCTACAACAGCTTCTAACACCTCCATTTCCCCCTGATGGAACCGCGGCTTTAATCCATACAGATCAAACACCAGTTTGTTACCCAATACGTGATCGATGTGGCAATGTGTATTAAGCAAGGCGACCGGTTTTAAAGCGTGATCCTTAATAAAATTTACAACAGCATTTTGTTCAGACGCGGTATACATACCCGGATCGATTATCACGCATTCTGCGGTATCATCATATAAAATGTAGGTGTTTTCTTCGAAAGGATTATTAGGGAATATTTCAATAGCAGCCATGGCGGATTTCGGATTTCGGATGTTCAATTTCGAATTTGTTGAATCATCGCATGTTTTTATTTGGGATTTATTAACTGTTAATAGACGATTATAAGTGCGATTGGGAAAAATCCGAAATTGAACATCCGAAATCCGACATCAAAATCATTTCCATTTAAAGCTTTTTATCATCATATCCACATCCTGCTTCACAAATTTTAGTACAGGTTGTATGGAGTCAAGCCGGGGCTCGCTATTAAAGTACAATGCGCCGCGCAAATAGTTTTTAACACTGTCGGTTAAATAGAATTGCACAGACGATGCCGCATTGCCATCAATGGTATAATAGATGCCATAAACCTTACGCTCGGGATAGCGTATTATACCTTCATCAATGCTGGTTGCTTTAACGGTGTGTTTAAAAGCGAACTTGTGCGCGTCTTCAACTAATTTATCGAATACCTTTTTATTGGGAATGGTCTCATAGCTGAGGTGCAACGTGGCATTAAACTGCGGAAACTGCATATTCAATAAGGTCTGCATGTTTACCAACTTGCCGGCGGGGCGCGACAGGCTGTCCCGCTCCATCACAGCGTATTTGGGATACTCGAATGTAAATGGATTATCAGAAACGTATTGTTGATAGCCGCGCTCCGGAAATTCTATTCTGTAATAACCGCGTGGCTTAGGCGCATAGTCCGCCTCGCCGCCGCAGGCAGTTATAAAAAGCAAAGCAACAAATATCAAAAAATACCACTTCACGGATGTTTCTCCTCCGAATTCCATATTTCCCATGATTTTTCTGCCTGTAGCAGTAGCATTTCATAACCATTTTTGGTTGCTGCGCCGTGCTCTCTGCCATGTTTTAAAAAAACCGTTTCTTCCGGGTTGTATATCAGATCGTAAAGCAAATGATCTTTCGTGATCGCTTCATACGGGATCGGCGGAAATTCATCAACATTAGGGTAGGTGCCTAGCGGCGTAGTGTTGATTATCAGCTTATGATTTTTAATATGATGCGGCTTAAGGTCTTTAAATAAAATATTGCTGCCTTGGGCCTTACGAGTTACTGTACGGTAAGGTATTTCCAGGTTTTCCAATATACATTTAACCGCCTGTGCTGCGCCGCCATCGCCTAATATCAGCGCCGTTTCATGGTGCCTTTTAAGTAGCGGTTTTAAAGACATTTCAAACCCATACAGATCAGTATTATAACCCTCTAGCCTGAAATCGTGATCTTTAACACCAACTTCACCGGAGAAAGCTGCCAAAACAGGGCTTTCCTTTTTTATACGCAGGCAATTAACGGCACCGGCCTTACGGGCATCATGCTCTACCCAATCCAGGTAACGTAGCACATTTTTTTTATGCGGAACGGTAACGTTTAAGCCTAGAAGTCCGGGATTATCATCCAACAGATCTTGTAAACCTTTAATATCCTCTAAAGGATAATTATCATAAACAGCATCGGTAATATTTTCCTGCTTAAATTTTTCAGCAAAATACTTTTTTGAGAAAGAGTGCGAAAGCGGAAAGCCGATCAATCCGTAATATTTCATGCTGTAATATTAGTGATTTTAGTTGGCTTTACCAGTTGGTGGCGGCCGCAGTAGCGGTTGCGGTTTTCGATTTTATGTTGTAACGGAATGAAAACAACTGCCACTGCTACCGCCACTCAAAACTAAATAACATATATTTGGCGCAAAAAATCACTCCCAATGAGTAAAGTAATTTTGGTTACCGGCGCATCATCAGGCATTGGCCTGGCCAGCGCTATCGCCCTGCATAATGCAGGCCATACCGTTTATGGCACCACACGTAGCATTGCGAAAGCGAAAAACGTACCCTTTAAGTTAATAGAGCTGGATGTTACCAGTGATGAATCTGCAGATGCGGCAGTAGCCTCAATAATTAAAGCGGAGGGTAAAATTGATATTTTGGTAAACAATGCCGGCAATGGCATTGCCGGCCCTGCTTATGCTATGCCCGTCGAAAAAGCCAAGCAACAGTTTGAAGTGAATTTTTTTGGCGTGGTGCGCATGTGTAGCAAAGTGATACCTGAAATGCTTAAAAAGAACGCTGGTACCGTTGTTAATATCAGCTCGTTAGGCGGTTTGTTTGGCTTGCCCTACCAAAGCATGTACAGTGCGTCAAAATATGCAATTGAAGGTTATTCAGAAAGCATGCGTATGGAACTGGTTAAGACAGGGATAAAAATTGTCACTATTAACCCCGGCGACTTTAAATCAGACTTTAGCAGCAACCGCGAGAAAATACCTTTTACGGTGGATAACGCCATATTAAAAAGCCAATACGACGTTGCTGTTGCCAGCATGGAGAAGGATGAAGCCGCAGGGTCTAATCCGCAGGCTATAGGTAAGCAGTTGGTTAAAATTGTTGAGCAATCAAGCCCATCCCGCCAATATTTGGTAGGAGCAATCGGGCAAACTATCGCGGTAACGCTAAAAAAAGCGCTGCCGGGCGGTTTGTTTGAGAAGCTGATGGCGGATCATTACGGGATAAAATAAATAACTAGTGTGTGTCATTGCGAGGTACGAAGCAATCGCGAACTTTGCTTGTCGGCCTTGCATACTTGCGATTGCTTCGTACCTCGCAATGACAGTATTTATATAATTAAAAGTGGGAAAAGATAAACTCAGGCGATTTGCCGAGATAGAAGACTTCAGCAATGTTTTTCAGTTGGATGAAGGTAAGCCATTAAGGGGTAACTGGGCAAAGGAATTTTTCAAGAACAGCAATCCAGTTGTACTTGAACTGGCTTGCGGCAAGGGTGAATACACAGTTAACCTGGCGCAACTGTTTCCGGATAAGAACTTTATAGGAGTTGATTACAAAGGCAACCGCATTTGGCGCGGCGCCAAAACCGCCTTGGAAGATGGCGTGAATAACGTAGCCTTTTTACGGATCCAGATAGAAAACCTTATCGATTATTTTTCAAAAGGAGAGGTGGATGAGATCTGGATAACCTTCCCTGATCCGCAGCCACAGCTTAGTCGCGAAAAGAAGCGACTTACATCGCCCCGTTTCTTAGAACAATACCGGGAAGTGCTCAGACCAGGCGGTGCTATTAACCTTAAAACCGATAACGACGGTTTTTATGCCTATACATCGCAGATGATAACCGAACTCGGTTTAAGGCTGCATATAGACACAGACGACCTATACAATTCTGATTTTGCTGATGAAGTTTTGTCTATAAAAACCTACTACGAAAAAAAATATTTGGCTCATAACAAAAATATTAACTACCTTAAGTTTTCCTTTCAATAACTGATGCCCGAATACGGCTTTTTTGATAATGTGTATGATGTGGCCCGTCAAATACCGGCTGGTCGCGTTACATCCTATGGTGCAATAGCCAACTACCTGGGCACCAAAGGTTCATCACGTATGGTTGGATATGCAATGCAGGCAGCAGGATCGGCCAATCCACCGGTACCTGCGCATCGTGTTGTTAACCGCCAAGGCTTATTAACGGCAAAATTTCATTTTGGTGGCGATACCATGCAACGTTTACTGGAAGCCGAAGGGGTAAAAGTAAAAGACGATCAGGTACAGGATTTTAAAACTGTTTTCTGGGATCCTGCCATCGAACTGGCCTTATAAAAACGTTATTCACGGTCCTTGTAAACGCCAAATAACTCGTTGATAGCTTTCTCACGGTAGTCGAAAATTTTGTCTATCTCTTTCCTAACCAATATTTTGTTGGCCAATCTGCCTATAAATCCATACGGAATGGCATAGTTTAAAATATCCGTCATTTGTACGCCACCCTTAATTTCTTTAAAGTGGTGCTCGTGGTGCCATATAGCATAAGGGCCAACCCGCTGCTCGTCTACAAAATATTTATGGTCTTTTACCTGGGTTATCTCGGTCATCCAGTTGAGTTTAATACCTAGTAAAGGTGATACCTTATAGGTGATTATCATGCCCGGATAGATGCGGTCATCGGCTGCATAAACAGATGTTACCTTAAAGGCCATCTGCGGCGGCGTTATCTTTACAAGGTTTATGGGCGATGTAAAAAAATCCCAGGTTTCGGCTAAAGGGATCGGAAGTTTCTGCTCAAATTTAAGATGGTATGTTTTCACGCCCGAAGCTGCTCAAAAAGTCAGCCACGAATAGCCTCAAAGCTAAAAAGCATCAATGTTAATTTTATTAAATATATTTATTCGCTAAAACCCTTGTCATGGAGATAATTTACGTCCTGTTTTTGTTGATCATCATAATTTTGCTTGTAACCATAAAAAATGGGTTACAGACAAGAACAGACGATCTTGAGGCACGAATTCTTGACCTACAACGTTTAATAAAACAGACTGCCGCGGCGAAACCTCCTGTTGAAGTTGAAAGGGCGAAAGCGCCCGAGCCGATAAGGCAACAACCCGAAATAAAACCAGAGCGGCCTCCTGTAATTGCTGCCCCTATTGCCCCGCCACGAAGAGTTATAGATGAGGGGGTAAAAGAAACAAGGGTTGAACGCCCCACACCTGCATTTACGCCGCCTGATTATAGACAGCCTGAACCTGAGCTTTCTTTTTTTGAACGGCATCCTGATCTGGAAAAGTTTATCGGCGAAAATCTTGTGAATAAAATTGGTATAGCCATTCTGGTACTTGCCATAGCCTTTTTTGTTAAATACGCAATTGATAACAACTGGGTGGGGCCTGCCGGGCGGGTAGGCATTGGGGTGCTTTGCGGAAGTATTCTGATAGGCATAGCACACCGGCTCAGAAATTCTTATAACGCATTTAGTTCTGTACTGGTTGGCGGTGGTATTGCAGTGCTGTATTTTACCATTACGCTGGCTTACCACCAGTTCCATTTATTTGATCAAACCGTATCATTTATCATTCTTATTGTAATTACGTGTTTTGCCGTTGCGCTTGCGTTGTTGTACGACAAGCAAGAGCTCGCGGTGATAGCGCTGGTTGGTGGCTTGTCCAGTCCTTTTATGGTGAGCAGCGGTCACGCTAATTACAGCGCCTTGTTTATTTACCTGGTGGTTTTAAACTCGGGTTTACTCATCATCGCATATAACAAAGCCTGGCGGATATTAAATATCTCGGCATTTGTTTTAACGGCTATTATAACAGCCGGAGTGGTTTACAGCCTTTCAGCAAGTTCTTACTCAACCGGCCTGGTGTACTGCAGTATACTTTATCTGCTGTTCTTTGCCATAAATGTTGCCAATAATGTCCGCGAGAACAAAAAATTCATCACGTCTGATTTTACCATATTGCTTGCCTGCAATGCCTTGTATTTTTCGGCAGGATTGTATTTGCTTGATGCTATGGATAAGCAACATCTACAGGGCTTGTTTTGCGCCGTTTTAGGTTTTGTTAATCTTGTACTATCGTTCCTGCTCTTTCGGAACCGCAAGGTTGATAACAATATTTTATACTTACTTATTGGTATAACATTAACCTTTATTTCTTTGATCGCGCCTATACAGCTCGACGGGCACGCCATAACCTTGTTTTGGGCTGCAGAGGCTGTTTTGTTGTACTGGCTATACCAACGTTCGCAGATAAAGTTAATGCAGCTTGCTGCATTGCTTATATGGCTAATTATGGCAATGAGCCTTGCAATGGATTGGTTTACGCTGTACCTTGATCAGTTTAACCACTTCCCGGTAATTGCCAACAGAGGCTTTATTACCACTATAGTTGCGGCACTAAGCTCTTACCTGCTATACCGCCTGATGCAGAACGACGAGGACAATACTATCTATGGCTTTAGCATACCGCTGCTTTTGTACAGGAACGTAGCATTTATGCTGCTTTTTATGGCAGGCTTATTAGAAGTTAATTTGCAGTTCTCAAGCCGATACGAGGGCACGGGATTGAATATTTTATACCTGATGCTTTACATCCCCGCATTTGTTTACGTTTTCTACATGCTGTCAAAAAAGGCGGCGGGGTTAAAACTTAGCTGGCAATTAGCAATGGGGCTATTAAGCGTGTGTGTTTTAATTGAGCTTATGTTTAGCGGAGCTATATTTCAGATACAGGCTGATATACTTACGGGTAAGGCCATACCGAACAGTCATTTTATAGCGCAATGGGTGTCTGCTTTGTTTGTTGCACTGATATTTTATGAATTGGTAAATCTTATAAGGACAAACTTATCCCATCTTCCATTTGCCGCCTGGATCACTTCCGCCGCCATTGTGTTATTTTTAAGTTTGAACGTTTGCCTGGCGATAACTGCCATGTTTTATACCCCGGCAACAACAATTTATGAGCTGCAGACTGTTTATATAAAGGTTGGTCTGCCTATTTTATGGAGCGCGTTATCGTTTGCTTTGATGTGGTTGGGCATGCGTTATAAAGCGCAAACGTTACGTATCATATCTTTAACCTTGTTTAGTATTACGCTGATAAAACTGTTTGTGTTTGATATACGCAACATACCGCCCGCAGGTAAAATAGCAGCGTTCTTCTGTCTGGGTGTTTTGCTGCTTATCGTATCGTTCATGTATCAAAAAGTAAAAAAAATAATTGCTGATGATGGGGACGCGCATAATGAAATTTAAAAGCAAACTATTTACGCTAGGCTTAATATTGAGTTGTTTTACCCTGTTTGGTCAACAAAATATTAAACACACTTTTCAACCAAACTTTAAATACCGGGCAAGTCTGGGAAAAGTTGATAGTTCTCGAATGTATAAAATTTACCTGACGCCCAACGTCTTTTCAAAATTGGAAACCAAGTATGGTGATGATTTCAGGTTAGTTGATAAAAACAACGAATTTGTAACTTTTATTTACAGTCCGCTTATCCCCATGCGACCACGCCTTGTAAACTTACCGCAGGTTTCGTCGGCAGTTAACACGTCCTCATTGGCAATTTTCCAAAACAGTGAAAATCTTGTTTTGGATCACGTCGATCTGAAGATCCGCAACAATTCAGTCGTCAGGAGCCTTAATTTATCCGGCAGCGACGATTTACAAACTTGGTACGCCATCACAGATAATGAGCCGGTTTCAAAAGAAACTTATAATGACAATGAGGATGGCACGTTTAAACACACCATTAACTTCCCTTCAAGCAACTATAAATTTTTTAAAGTTGAACAGGTTGATAAAAAGCTAAAACCTATCTCCGTATTGTCAGGCAGTATATTTTTGCAAACCCCTCCTTCAAAACGGTACGATACTACCTCGGTAAGAATTATTTCGCAAAAAGATAGCGATGATGTTAGTGTGGTGCGTATTGTGTTAAACAAAAAGATTAGCTCAAATAGATTACAGCTGGTGTTTGATGGCGATAAATATTACCGTCGTAACATTGCAATCTTTGAAAATTTCGCCGGCGAACACAAGCAGATTTTTAATGGATATGTAAGTTCTGACAACAAATCGCCCGAAGTTTCTTTTGAATCAGAATCAGATGTAATTGAATTGCTTGTTTACAATGGGGATAACAAACCGCTAAGAGTTAAATCTGTCACTGTTATACAATTGATTCCCGTAATAGCATCCTATCTTAAAAAGGGGCAAGAGTATAGTATTGTGTTTGGAGATCCCAAATCTGGGCCTTCAGCATGGGATGTGCAGTTTTTTGCCGATAGTCTGCTTATGCAACCTATGCCCGAGATAACACCAAAAAAGATCGAAGCCAATCCATTATATAAGCGCCCGCAAGCTAACAATGGTTTACCCGCGTGGGTGCTATGGGCAGCAATAGCAGCAGCCGCAATTATTCTACTAACCCTTACCTTAAAAATGACCCGCGAAGTAAACAAACGCGCAAAGGAAAGTAAATAATTACTGCACCATCTTATTAGCGCAGTACGAACTGGCAAATGCTTCCGGTTTAGCCTTAAACACAAAGCCCATGCTTAAAATGTAGCCCATGGCTTCGTGTAACGCCTGATTTGATTTAAACATAGGGTTGGTATTAATGTCGGCATGTACCTCCAGATCAACATCATACAAATCAAGCAGGTCGCAAAGGCTGTAGGCAGTGTCGATGGACTTTTGGACTTCTGACAGCATGCGCTCTTTGATGCTCATTTTTTGGGTGGTGCGCTCCTGGTGTATAAACATAAAGCCACCCCTTGCTTCGCGTAAAAACACAATAACGGTGGCAAAATCGGTTACCAGGCCCTTAACTTGCGAGTCGGTGCCAATGCATACTTTTAGCTTGTTGCCTAACAGGGTTTCGCGCTCAATAGCCGCTTCTACTTCTTCAATAATTGGCAATTGGATGATCTCGCCGCTAAATTTTCTCCAGGTCATAAAAGATAATTTTTAAGTTGACTTGTGAAACCTTGGATTGAGGTTTATAAAAATAAGGCATAACAATCCGTATTAACGTAATGTCAACATCATTTATTTGTTAACATTGCGCTAAATATCAACAGCTTAAATGCGGAAGTAGTGATATTTAGAAGAGGTTAAGCGAAGGCTTTTCAAAAGCCTCAGTTATTTTAACAACCAAAAGCAGTAAAAGATAAAACGCACCTATCAGGCAATAAGCAACACAGTACACTATGCAATAAGGAAGAAATAAAATAGCAAGGTTGAAGTAGTTTCTCATAAGATTGGGTTTTACAACAATTTTATGGAACATTTGAAGGCCCGGCAATACAATGCAATTGGGATTTATGGCAATCAGTTTGGCATTAAAGCAAGATATAAGTGATATAACAATGTGTATAAAACAAACCTTCCCCGTTGGTTGGAAGCTGCTTTTATTAGAAACAAAAAGAGCGATAGGTTTATACCTATCGCTCTTTTAAAAAATTTTAATTGCTTTTAGCTTTATGCAGTAGCTTCTTCAGCTTCCAAAGCCATTTGCTCATCTATCAAAATACGTCCGCAATGCTCGCAAACGATGATCTTTTTACGCTGACGGATATCAGATTGGCGTTGTGGCGGGATCTGGTTGAAACAGCCCGAGCATGAGTCGCGCTGAATAGTTACTACAGCTAAACCGTTTTTAGCGTTTTTACGCAGACGATTGTAAGCAAATAATAAACGTTCTTCTATGTTCGGGATAGCCTTATCAGCTAAAGCGATCAGTTCAGTTTCTTCTTTTTCAGTTTCAGAAGTAATAGTGTCCAACTCCGCTTTTTTAGCATCAAGATCTACCTTACGCGCATCAAGATCTGCTAAAGCTTTCTCGTAAACCTGAGTTTTTGAAGCGATCTCAAAACCAAATTCTCTGATCTTCTTCTCGCTCACTTGTATATCAAGGCCTTGTATCTCTATTTCTTTTGAGATAGCATCGTATTCGCGGTTATTCTTAACCTCATTTAGCTGAACCTCATATTTTTTGATGTTGGCTTGCGCATCGCGAATAACGTTTTTGCGGGTAACTATATCATCCTCAAGATCATCCAGCTCACTTTTTATTTTTTGAATGCGTGTTTCCAAACCGGCAACGTCATCCTCAAGGTCGGCAACCTCCATAGGAAGTTCGCCCCTTACCTGGCGCATCTTATCAATTTTTGTGTGGATGGTTTGAAGTTCGTATAAAGCTTTAAGCTTTTGTTCTACGGTTTGTTCCATTAAATATAATATTTGACAGGGTTTGTATTTGTTTCTGTTAAACGGACGGCAAAGTTACTAAATTTTTTCTGAATTATTTCCAACAATAGTTGCTGTGTAAATTGCTCACTTTCAAAGTGTCCCACATCAGCAATAACTATCTTTCCATCGGCATCAAAAAACTCATGATATTTATAGTCGGCAGTAATAAAAAAGTCTGCCCCGGCCGCTATTGCCTGCTTCAGTAAAAAGCCACCCGCACCGCCACAAACCGCCACTTTTTTTACCGTTTTGTGGCGAAGTTCAGTATGCCTTATCACCTGCGCCTGCAGTTTGTCTTTTACCAGAAATAAAAACTTCTCTTCGTCCATCGGCACCTCCAACTCACCCACCATACCTGATCCTACTTGCTGATGTTGGTTGGTTAATGTATAAAGATCATAAGCCACTTCTTCGTAAGGATGCGCCAGTACCAACGCCATCAGTATTTTGCTTTCCAAATTGGCCGGGTAAACCGTTTCTATTTTTATTTCGCTTTCTGTATGGCGCTCGCCGGGCTCGCCAACGTAAGGGGTGGTATCATCGCCGCCTTTAAAGGTACCGCTGCCTGCGCTGCTAAAGCTGCATTCACTGTAATCGCCAATGTGGCCCGCTCCGGCATGAAATAAGGCATTACGCACACGTTCGGCGTGCTCATGGGGTACATAAGTTACCAGCTTTTTAAGCAGGCCTTGCTTGGGAGCCAGGATGTGGCAGTTTTGCAGACCTAAAGTTTGACAAATGCGGGCGTTAACACCGGTATGTATGTTATCCAGGTTGGTATGTATGGCGTATAGCGCTATGTTGTTGCGAATAGCTTTTTCAACCACGCGCTCTACATAGGTTTTGCCATTAAACTTTTTAAGTCCCTTAAAAACTATGGGGTGGTGTGATATAATAAGCTGACAGCCGGTTGCAATGGCCTCATCAACAACCGCTTCAATACAATCAAGCGAGATAAGGGCCTGATGTATTTCCTGGTAGGGATGGCCTACTATAAGGCCTGCATTGTCATAGTCTTCCTGGTAGGCAAGCGGCGCCAGGCTTTCAAGATACGCGGTAAGCTGAGAGAGTTTCATAATTGCTCTAAGTTAGCAATGTGGCCCGATGTTTTAAAATTTAGCCGTGGGCTAAATAGCAAAGGATCAAAACACCGGTAATATTTTCTGTGGCCCTAACGCTTGGTTTACCACTGCTTACCTTGTTTTGATCCCGAAATGTAGAATACCTGCGTATTCGTTTTATTATTTTTTGGCTGCTCTGCCTTTTATCTTGTTCAGATCACTTTGTAAAATGCTTTTAAGGGCTTTATCAAAGTTGGTTACCAGGTTTGCAGTTGATTGTTTGTAGTATGTTTTCATGATTATTTTAAGTTTAAGGTTATGCGCTCATTTTAGCAATCTGGAAACTTTCGTAAGCCATTTTGCGGTTAAAATCTGTTGCTAATTGTTTGTGATTTACTAGGTCGACAATAGTCCCGATAAAGCAAAGACCACCGGTAAAGAAATAAAGAATACCCATTCCTATCTGCCCAACCAAAAAGCGCTGGATACCTGCTACACCGAAAAAGCCTATCAGGGTAAAAATCAACAAATCTTGCGGGCTTTTGCGTTTACCTGTATAGATCATGTAAAAGTGTTTTTTCTGATTTTCGTTCAGTTCGGCAGTTGCCTGTTGCAAAAACGTAAGTTCTTCTGTTGTTACGCCGGGCATTGACATGTAAGGGTTGCTATAAAAGTCCATTTTAGTGTTGTTTTAGTTTTCTTGTTTTGTTTGTTGAATCAAAAGTAAGGTACAATTTAAAAACAGCACACGCAAAATAGGTTAGCTTATTAAACATCTCGGTAAACAGCCAAATTGTGGCGGTGAAATATCAGGAAATATATAGGTCGTCGGTGAAAACATTGAACTCACGCGTTCCAAAAGAAATATTTAGCTTTGACAGTACTATATATGAAGCTAAGCTACCAGCCTTTCGATCTATTACTGAAACATACCTTTACAATTGCAGGCTATTCGCGGGCATCAACGCCATTGATGTTAGTACAATTAGAGCATGAAGGCCTCGTTGGTTATGGCGAGGCTTCTATGGTGCCCTACCTGGGCGAAAGCATTCAAACGGCTACAGATTTTCTTAACAATGTAAAAACCGCTCAGTTTAAGTTGCCTTTTGATTTTGCTGCTATTCATGCTTATTTGGACGATATCGCCGCAGGCAACACCGCTATTAAAGCAGCTATTGACATCGCTCTGCATGATCTGGATGGTAAACTGAATAACAAGCCTTGCTGGCAATTAATGCAAAGCGATGTGGCGCTTATGCCACCAACGAGTTTTACCATAGGCATTGATACCCCCGATAATATGCGCCAAAAAGCGCTTGAAGCACAAGATTTCAAAATTATTAAAGTGAAGCTGGGGGGTGATAATGATAAGGAACGGATAGCGGCCATCCGTTCGGTAACTGAGGTGCCGCTTTATGTGGATGTTAACCAAGGCTGGACGGATCGAAACATAGCTTTAGAAATGATATGGTGGCTTTTTGAACAGGGCGTTATTTTGCTAGAGCAACCTATGCCCAAACATGATATGGAGGGCAATGCCTGGATAACTTCGCAAAGCCCGATACCAATAATTGGCGACGAAGCCGTTCAGCGCCTGCCTGATGTGGAAAAGGCGGTTGATGTTTATCACGGTATAAATGTTAAGCTGATGAAATCGGGCGGAATGTTTGAGGCCAAACGGATGATTGACAAAGCAAGGCAATGCGGCTTAAAAGTATTAATAGGCTGCATGAGCGAAAGCAGCTGCGCAACACTAGCCGCCGCAGCTCTGGCGCCACAATGCGACTGGGCAGATATAGATGGGCCATTTCTAACAACCAACAACCCTTATGCTATGCCAGCCTTTGCCGATGGTAAATATTTGCCTGGTAACGAACCTGGTTTGGGTTTGCAACTTAAATAACCTGCTTAACTGTATAGTTCTTGCCGTTCAGATTAAACCCTTCACCTGCGGTAAGCCCTTTCATTTTTTGGCCGATAGGCGATACCAACGAAATAGCGACGTAGTTAATATCATCAACCTGTATTGTACCTGCGCTTATACCGATATAAAAATTCCCGGCGTCGGTAATCACTATGCTACCATTGTCAACATTGTTTGACGGCGTAACCGGCACCTGATTGAGCTGCACCTTTAATTTATTAGCCTGGTGCAACTGCGCCATATTTCGATTGCTTTCCTGCTGTGCCATTTCGCGTCCGGTTTCGTACTTGTCTCCTGCACTGCTTTTGGTATCATCCTTAGCGGCTTGCTGAGCTTCATTAATTCCTTGCTGCGCCGCATCAATACTCCGCTGCACGTAGTTAAGGCATTCCTGATATAATTTTTGCTTAAGGGTAGACGACATTTTACAATCCGGAGTAATAATCGTACCCACGCTCGGCCCAGTAATCCCTTGGGCGCTCATTACTAAACGCGATGGTGCCAATCCTTTTTAAATTCTTTATTCCGTATTTAACCGGAATGATCAAACGCAGCGGAGCGCCATGTTTAACAGGCAGCGGCCTGCCGTTAACTTCGTAAGCCAGTAATGTTTGAGGGTGAGTGGCGCTCGGAGTATCTATCCCTACATAATAACTTTTATCGGGCGTTTCCAAACTAACATAAGCCAATTTAGTTTCGTTGTGCAGTTTGTAGTGATCTATCAGGTCAGCAAACTTGACGCCGCCCCAATGCGAGATCTGGTCCCAGCCCTCAACACATTTAAAGTCAAAAACTATTTCTGTTTTAGGCAGCGCCTTTAAGTCTTCCAAGGTTACATTCAATACTTCGCCCGAAGTTTTCTTTATTTGCAATTGCCAGGCTGCAACATCAAACGGTGCTTTTAAGTTCATTCCTATCGAACTGTTGTACCGCACCTGCTTTGCCGCCATTGATTTTGGGTACGTTTTAACCAGGTTTTTATGACTGAAAGTTTTTCTGAAAACCTGCTCGTTGTTATTAAGTACAGAGCGCAAGGGCGCATGCGCACCTTTAGTTACGCCGCCCGTTTCTGTTGGCGAATTATACAACCATCGCCACGAAAAAAAAGCGCCGGCCGATAACGCGGTAAAAGCACCAAACGAAATAAAAGTTCGCCGGCTGATCTTTTGATCAACGGTTAAAGGCTTTTTATACTTTTTCGGTGTCATGTTTGATCTCTTTTAAATCTTTATTCTTCTCTACTTCAAAACCGGTTATCACCGAGCGGAAATTACTCCATCCTGCTAAAATTACCTGTACTATATGTATCACAAAAAATAATACATAACCAACCGTTAAAGCAAAATGCAGTATACGTGCAAAATGATAGCCCCCACACAGCCAGGTGATATAGTAAAACTGCACGGGCTTGTAAATAGCTAATCCAGTTATTACAGAGCCAAAGCCCATTATAATGATAGCCGAGTAGACAATGCGTTGCGCGGCGTTATATTTATCCTGAGGTGGTGCTGTTTTACGGATATGCAGATCATGCAGCAAAACCAGCCAGGCTTCTTTAAACGACTTACGGTTTGGAACAAGCTGTCGCCATTCGCCTGATATCGCCGTATAGATCACATAAAATATACCATTTAACGTAAAGAACCACATAAACAGGAAGTGAAAAGCCATTCCTTCTGATAAACGATGCGGTATCTTCAGTGCATCATAAAACCACACCGGGAAAAAACGAACGAAAGTATGCCCAAAAAGGGTTACAGAATAAACATCATTTGCCCAATAAATAAGCAGCCCGCTCCATATCATGATGGTTAGCAGCGGAAAGTTTACCCAGTGGGCCCAGCGCATGGCTAAAGAATGCTTCTCCTTAATTTTTTTCATTGATGCGTTGTTTCTTTCGTAAAACTACAATAAAGCAGTAAATAACAATAATTGGTTGTTAAGCTTAAATATACGATAAAATCCATGCTGAAGATTGCATTATGATTGGCCAAATATGTTAATATATGTTAAATTAAACACACCTGTCGCCAAGAGTTATTGATTTGAAATACATTTAACAAATTTATTGTAGCAGGTGGGTGGTCAAAACCGTTTAAACAACTACTTTTGTACCCGGATCAAAAGGACTTATATGTCCTATCACCTGTCCCTAAGTATATAACGTAAACATGAAGAGATTTTTATCAGGCAAATTAATTGCGTTTTTAATATTAGCAGCCATAATAGCAAGTTGCAAAAAAGGTGATGACGTAGCTGTAGATGCTTATTTAGTTACTACCCCGGTATTAACCGATGTAACACCCACCTCTGTTAAAGTTGGTGGTGAGATACTGGTACAGGGTAGCCCTATCACGTCAAACGGTGTTTGCTGGAGCACAAGCAACGCAAACCCTACAGTTGCCGATTCAAAAGCGGCATTAGATTCTTTGGTAGCTTCATTTAAAGGAAAAATGACCGGGTTAACGCCCGCTACAAAATATTATGCAAGGCCTTACGTGGTTAATAAAGCCGGTACTTTTTATGGTGATGTGATTTCTTTTACTACCCCATCAACAACTTTTAAAATTAATGTTGCGGTAAGTACATTAGCTGGTACCGGCAATTTTGGCTATGCTGATGGGTCGGGGGCCACTGCCTTGTTTAACGGCCCTGAAGCTATTGCTCTTAATAAAATTACGGGTTTATTGCAGGTAGGCGACGTTATCAACAATACGATAAGAACGGTTTCTACCGGTGGAAATGTGGGCACTTTAACCAGTACCGACAGAGGTTATACCAACGGCCCTTTAGCTAATGCCAGGTTTTATGGAACGCGGGGAATGGTTATTGATGCCACAGGTAATATGTACGTTGCCGACGCGGGGAACAATGTTATCCGAAAAATTTCTGCAACTGGTACGGTAAGCACATATGCAGGCTCTCCAACAGGAGATTATGGCTTTGTTGACTCCACCGACCCGCTAAAGGCATTATTTAGAAGTCCGCGGAGCGTTGCTTTGGATGCGGCGGGGAACCTTTATGTAGCCGATTACGGCAACAACCGCATTCGCAAAATAACTACTGCCGGGGTGGTAACTACTTTGGCAGGTGACGGTTATGCGCGATATATGAACAGCAGCACTGAGAATAATACAGCATCATTTAACGGACCAATAGCGGTAACGGTTGATGCATTGGGTAATTTATACGTGGCTGATCAGAACAATTATGCGATACGTAAAATAAATGTCACTACCGGCACAACGTCAACTGTAGCGGGCGGCTTGGGTATTACTGCGCAATTAGGATCTCCTGTTGCTATAGCTACCGATGCGCAGTCTAATATTTACATAGTTGATAAAAACGGTCGAATTTTGGAACTGGTAACAGCGAGCCGGGCGTTGTATACGCTGGCGGGAAAACTGGGTGCGGTAGGATTTGTTAACAGCGTAGGTGCTGATGCACGCTTCAATGTACCGGGCGGGATAGCATTAGATGCATCCGGCAACGCCTACGTCACAGATATTAATAATAATGCAATACGCAAACTGGCAATCACAGTTACTCCTTAACTTTTAATAATCATCAGCATAAATATTTATGCTGATGATTATCCAAACAGCAAGCCGAACACTTCTTCAATGTTGGCTACAGTTTTTATCTGGATGCTGTAGCGTGACAGGTCAATGCTTTTCTGTTTGCCTTTACCGCCTTGCGGCATATTATATTTAGAAATAAATATCTGTTCAAAGCCGAGTTTTTGCGCCTCTGCAATACGCTGCTCCACACGGTTAACCGCTCTTATCTCGCCCGACAAACCTATCTCCCCGGCAAAGCACGTTTTAAATGGAATTGGTATGTCTTCGTGCGATGATATGATCGCAGCAGCCAAACCTAGGTCTATTGCTGGATCTTCTACCCTTATACCGCCGGTAATATTTAAAAACACATCCTTAGCCCCTAGTTTAAACCCGCAACGTTTTTCTAAAACGGCAAGCAGCATATTCATGCGTTTGGTGTCAAAGCCGTTGGCATTACGCTGTGGCGTTCCGTAGGGCGATGTACTTACCAGCGCCTGAGTTTCGATCAGCATGGGTCGCATGCCCTCCAGGGTTGCAGATATGGTTATGCCGCTTAGCGGTTCATCGCGTTGTGAAAGCAATATTTCTGATGGATTGGATACTTCCCTCAGTCCTTCACCCAACATTTCGTAGATGCCTAACTCGGATGACGAGCCAAAGCGATTCTTTACAGTCCGCAGAATGCGGTAAACATGGTGCCTGTCGCCTTCAAACTGCAAAACGGTATCCACCATGTGCTCCAATATTTTAGGGCCTGCTATCATGCCGTCCTTGGTTATATGGCCGATCAGGAACACAGGTGTAGCACTTTCCTTGGCAAACCGCAGCAATTCGGCGGTACACTCACGTACCTGTGATACACTGCCCGGCGTTGATTCAATATGCGCCGAGTGCAGTGTCTGGATGGAATCTACCACTACCAGGTCAGGCTGTAGTTCTTCTATTTGCTTAAATATGTTTTGAGTGGATGTTTCGGTAAGGATGTAGCAGTTGCTTTTGATTTCGGATTTCGGATGTTCGATTTCGGATTTATTTTTTTCATCTGCTAACTGCCCATTGCCCACTGCCGACAGTCTTTCCGCTCGCATTTTTATCTGCCGCTCACTTTCCTCGCCGGAAATATACAGCACTTTTTGACCCGGCATGTTCAAAGCCAGCTGCAGCATCAGCGTTGATTTACCTATGCCCGGCTCACCACCGATCAGCACTAATGACCCAGCCACTATCCCGCCACCCAGAACTCGATTAAATTCCGCGTCAGGTGTTAGCAGGCGATGCGCTTCAGTAAAAGTAATTTCTCCAACAGGTACGGGTTTATTTGCGCGTTGCTGTGTAGTGGAGTTGCTAACTTTCCATGTTGGTACAGATGTGTTAGGTTTTTCCAGTATCTCCTCAACAAAAGTATTCCACTGTTGGCACGACGGGCACTTGCCCAGCCATTTGGCGCTCTCAAAGCCGCAGCTCTGGCAAAAATATGCTATCCTGGTTTTAGCCAATTTGAATTACGATTTTAGATTTACGAATTACGATTTGCAAATGTGCAGGTAAATATAAGAATTTATTGAATTATTGCTAATTTAATTAGCATGTGATATCGTTTTGTAACAAAAAAGAAATTTGGCACTTGATAACGAAATAGTTAATTTTCCGATCAATTATCACCAAACTAAACTATGAGAAGATCATCAATCCACAGCAGCATTTTAAAATGCTTGCTGGCAGTATTTGCGGTGGCACTGGTACAGTGTAAACCTGCCCCAACATCTGAGTGGGAAAAAAAGAATGAAGAACTTATTGAACAGTATAAGTTAACCAAAAGGGAACTTTCGGGCTTGCCACAAAATGGCATCGCTTCTAACCTTGCTGAAGGCAAAGTTGTAGCTACAAGTACCTTAGACAGCGCTGAACTATATCCTGGCGTTAAAGCAAAAATGTTTTGGGGTACAGGTTTAATGAGCGTCGTTATCACCCTTGATGCTAACGCCAAGATCCCCGAAGAAACCCTGCCTGCCGATAGGCTTTTGTTTGTTATGGAAGGATCAATTGACCAAACTGTTAATGGCGCTGCGGTTACCATGACTGCGGTAAAACGCACCCCACCTGATGGAGAACATGCCGGCACACCACGTACCGACTTCGTTTACCTGCAAAAAGGCAGTAAAAATGCTGTTACAGCAGGAGCCGGCGGTGCCAAAATACTGGAAGTATACAGCCCTTTCCGTTTGGATTATCTGAGCAAGGCCGGTGTTAAAAATCTACCTGCCGAGATCAAAGATATTGACGCTACACTTGAGCCAAATATAGCGCCAAACAAGGTGTATGATCTGTACGATATTCAACTTACCCCACTTTTAAAAGGCGCGCATACCCGCTTAATATCTACTAAAAACGTTCAGCTAAGCTTTATTTCTATGGATCCGGGTTCTACGTTTGACCGCCATATCCATCCTGAAGAGCAAATGATGTTTGTTTTGCGTGGTGGCTGCGACGAGATCCTGCTGGATGGCACGCAAGCCATGAAACCAGGCGATGTAGTACGCATTCCGTATAACATGGTGCATGGTGCCAATATTGGCGACCTGGGTTGCGATGCTATTGATATGTTCTGGCCTGCACGTGCAGATTATCTGGAAAAAGAGAAAACTGCCGCAGCTGCTTACAACGCTATTATCCCTGCCGGTGCTAAACCGGAGTTGTTTATAGATGGTTCTAAAACCAAACCAGGCTTGATCTTCAGCGAGGGCCCTAAATGGATGAACGGCAAGATCTACATGTCGAGCATGTTTTTTGATAGGGACTTTAACGCTAATCCTAAAAAGAGTTCAACTGTTGAGATCGATCCGAACGGGACCTACAAGGCTATTTCTGCAGGCAAAATGCAAACCAATGGCTTGTATCCTTACAAAAACGGTAACCTGATAGTTTGCGACATGATGGGTCACCAGGTAGTTGAAATGACAACCAAAGGTGAGGTAGTTGGTGTAGTTGCCAACAAATACGACGGCAAATCTATCGACGGGCCAAACGATGTGATTACCGATGCTAAAGGCGGTGTGTATTTCACCGATCCTCAGTTTACTATGGAACCTACCAAGTTCCAGCCGGGCAGAGCAGTTTACTATGTATCGCCTAAAGATGGTAAAGTTACCCGCTTAACCAAGCCTAACGAGTTTGCCATGCCTAACGGTATTGTATTATCGCCTGATGGCAAAACGCTTTACATTAACAACTGCTATGATGATGAGTCATGGTACCCGGTTAAGAGCGAGAAAGACAATTACATCTGGGCATATGATGTTAACGCTGATGGCACCATCAGCAATGGCCGCCAGTTTGCTAAATTGTTCCTGGTTGACCTTGTGTTAGACAGAAAAGGCCGCTCATCAAGCGCTGATGGTATGGCTATTGATAAAAACGGCAACATTTATGTGGCTACCTATTACGGTGTACAAATATTCAATAACAAGGGCGCGTTTGTTGGCATGATCAACCTGCCGCAGTTCCCGGTTAGCCTTTGCTTTGGCGATAAGGATATGAAAACCCTTTACATTGTAAGCTACGATAAGGTGTTTAAGATCCGCACTAACGCTACGGGTTATATTAATTACCTGTAAGCATACAACACTCAATTTAAAAAGGCTCTCATCTTAAATGGTGAGAGCCTTTTTTGTGCCATGTTAGTGTTCCAAAAAATATAAAGCCACGAAAAATTAATTTTTTGTTGACGGGCTTAATCTGTTGTTTATCAATGCAGTGACTTTTAAAGGCGAAACAGTTTGGAACACTTTGAAACTACTTATAAGTCAGTAAGATTAGCTGTAAATCTGGCGTAAATTCCTTTTAGTCAATTACTTGTGGCGGTTTTGCTTTTTAGGGGATTTTTGGAACAGTTTGGAACAGGCGTGGAACACCAATAATTGATCTGATTTCATCTAATTCAGTAGCCAATACGAGAAGGGCAACCGGATAGAGAGCATTATTTTCTATGCAGATGGGCAGTACGCTTATACCTGCGCCACACCTTATACCAATGCTTATTGTTTGGATAATGCCTGTGATTTGTGCTGTTATTAAAAATAATAGCTACCAGTAAAAGAATAAGCGCACCGGCCAATACCGGGTTTAAAACATAAAAATATCCCAGCGCATGGATCTTTTCAGAACCTATATTGGCTATTAAAGCGGTAGCACCGCCGGGTGGATGCAGGGTTTTAGTTATCTGCATTAGCACAATTGACAAGGATACCGACAGCGCCGAGGATAGCCACAGCTGGTCCGGTATCAGCTTATAAATAGTAACACCCACTATGGCGCATACCACATGCCCTCCTATCAAATTGCGCGGTTGCGCCAACGGACTATTAATAGCGCCATAGATCAATACAGATGATGCGCCAAATGATCCGATCAGGAATAGATTATCGGTCCCTTGAAAATTTCGACTACTTATTATTCCAATTAAACCAATTCCGAAGAAAGACCCCAGGAAGGTCCAGAAATGTTCTTTAAAATCAACTAAGGTTTCTTTGTAAACAATGTACCGCGCCGTTCTAACATGCCGGTGTATCTTTTTAATCATGGCGCGCAAATGTAATACATCAATCCTGCTTTTTAGTTGTAGGGGAGTAATCGCTTTTATTTATCTGTCGGATTTCCGATAATCTTAAAAAACGCATCACGGTAACTATCGCCTATCGGGATAACCGCATCGCCAATAAATATTCTGCTTCGCTCAATTGATGAAATTTGTCCAACCGCAACGATATACGATTTGTGAACTCTTACAAATTTCGATGAGGACAATTCCGACTCCATGTTTTTTAATGGTTGCAGGCTAAGTATTTTTTCAGATCGCGTATGTACCGCAATATAATTTTGAAGTCCCTCAATAAATAAAATGTCTTTCAGATCTATTTTCTGAAGACGATGTGCTGATTTTATAAAAATATAATCGGTCGTATAGCGTTCAGCTTTGTCCTCATTTTTAACATTTAGCGCAAGCGCCACTTTTTCGGCAGCACGATAAAACCGATCAAACGAAACCGGCTTTAGCAAATAATCCACTACATCATTTTCAAACCCATCCAAAGCAAACTCTGCATAGGCGGTTACCAATATTACTTTGCATTGCCGGCCTGCTATTGACATAAATTGCAGCCCGGTAAGCTCCGGCATCTGGATATCCAGAAAAATCAAGTCGATTGTTTGATTGCGGATTATGCTTAACCCTTCAATAGGATTTGTTGCTGTAGCCGCCAACTCCAAAAACGGTGTTTTCCTCACATAGTCCACCAAAATATCAATGGCCAACGGCTTATCATCAACAACTAAGCATTTAATTCCCATTACATTCCTTCAAATTTAATTTAACGCTGTAATACGTGTCGGTGTCATCTATTGTCAGGTCATATTTACCCGCAGCTAACAGCGCCAGTCTGCGTTTGGCATTGTTCAGTCCTATTCCGCCCATTTTATCTTTTTGATGATCGCTTTTCTTATTTATAACCGAAAAGGTTATCAGCTTATTAGTTGCCTTTAAAGATATCTTCACCGGGTAATCGGGCTGGTTAATTATACCATGTTTAAAAGCATTTTCAACAAAAACTATCAGCAGTAGCGATGGTATACGTTGCTTGTTTATGTCGCCTTCAACCACAAAATCCACATAAATCTCACCTTTAGCACTAATTTTTTGCAGTTCTATAACGTTCTCAAGATACTTTATTTCCTGCTTTAAACTGGTGAATTCCGTTTTGCTTTCGTGCAAAGTATACCGTAATATTTCAGAGAGCTTAAGCAATGCTACAGGTGCCTGGTCCGATTTATGATAACTAAGCGAATAAATATCATTTATCGCATTGAACAGAAAATGCGGGTTGATCTGCGACCTTAGTAAAGCCAGTTCGGCAGCCGACCGTTCCTTTTCCAATGATTGTTGCAGGTGCCTGGTTTTATACCAGTTGTCGCCAAAAAAATACATTAACCCGTAAACAAAATACCTGGGGAAATAATAGAAAAACACGTTGCTTATATACCGATATGCCGACCATTCCTGCCCACGGTAATTATCGAACCCCAGAACAGGCAAAAAAACAAAATACTCTATGGCGTAGCGCAATGCAACCGCGCCGGTTATCGCCAGTAAAAAACATACAAATGCCTTAAAAAATTGCTTCGATACAAATAATGGCTTTGCCACCCAGCTGTAACCTGTATAAAAACAAAAAATTGGGATGGTGATATACCCGGTTTCGAGTATAAAATATTTTAAAAATAGGGGTATGCCGTCGGTTTTTGCCTTAAAAAAATGGCTGGAATATGCCCCCCACAAATTGCTGATAAGCAACAGCCCCCAAATTGCAATATGTATCAGTATGACATTTCTTTTTTTCACAACGTTAAAATTAGAATTTCATATGGCGTACGGCTATAAAAATACACCAAAGCCTGATTTTTATTGACCAAGCGGTATTATTCTGTCAACATTTAAAATACCCGGTTCGTCAATGCTACCAGCCGCTTCATCAATTAGGTTATAATCTGCTGTTGTGGCGGATTACTTTAGCTTAAAAACCTAATGATGAAAAGATTGATCCTTTTTTTATTACTAATGCCATGTATTGCAGATGCTCAAAACTACGTTGGCAAAGCCGACTCATGTATGAAGCGTAACGATTACGTATGTGCGGCTGTTAACTATGATCTTTATTTGACCAATTCGGATAGTTCCTCCAATGGCATTGCCTACCGTTCGGCGGTGGCGTGGGCAAAGGCGGGGGATAAAGACAAGACGATAAACGCCGTAAAAGTGTATATCCGGAATAATGCCTTAAATAACTATCCCTTCTTTAGTAAGGAACTGGAAGCCGAGTCGAGCTTTGACTTTTTAAAAACTGATTCCCGTTGGATAAGCTTGTTGTCGTTGGTAAAAAATAATGAGAATGCTATCCGGCTGGCAGAGAAGAAAAAGGTGGATAGCGCCGTTGCCATTCAAAGGTCATTGGAACGAAGGGGACTGTTGAGCATAGTACCTAAGCTCAACGCAACTGATGCTAAATCGGGATACAGCGTCATAAAAAACTACAACGGTTACCCAGCAATTAAATCACGGATGCTTTCGTTACAATTTAAGATAACCGATAGCCTGAATACTGCCTTTTTGGTGGTGCTGCCACCAAAATATGATGCTAAAAAATCATACGCTGTATTATTCTTTTTGCACGGTGCTGTAGGAAGCAATACGGGTTACCTTAACTACGCGGACGACTGGGATACTCAGGGCTGGAACCGCTATTATACCAAATATTCCGGTGATGTAATTATGGTCTACCCACATGGTAACAGAGATTATAATTGGATGTATCCCGAAAAAGGTTTTTACATGTTGCCGGCCATGCTGCGGCAGATGAAAAATATCATAAATGTAGATGATAACCGCGTTTATATTTCAGGGCATTCTAACGGTGCCACCGGTTCTTTCTCCTACCTGGTTAAACAGCCTTCGCCTTTTGCGGCGTTTTACGGCTTTAATACCTGGCCAAGGGTGGCAACAGGGGGAACTTACCTGCGTAATATTTTAAACCGGTCGTTCTTCAATGTTTCAACAGATCAGGATTACTATTTTCCGCCGGAGGCACATGATACGTTAAGCCTGGTTATGAAAGCCTTGAAAGTGGATTACCAGGACCATCGTTATAATGGTTTTCCGCACTGGTTTCCGCAGTTTGATGAGTCTGAACCGGTTTATAAAACATTGTTTGACGATCTGGCCGCAAGAAAGCGCAACCCATTCAGAACAAATTTGTATTGGGAATGCGATGATGTTAAATACGGCAATTGCGACTGGCTGACAATAACCGCGTTGGACACGGCATCCCAAAGAGCGGCCTGGCATACTGACGTTAATTTTGGTATACATAAATGGTTGGTATTGGATAAAAAGAATCGCGCCATTGAACATGATACAATGTTAAATGCATACAGTAATGTTAAAAAGTCGGGCGCAATAAAGGCTACTTATTTAAATAATGTATTTAGCATAGAAACATCAGCGGTAAAAGCGTTTTCTATACTTATTTCCCCGGAAATGGTTGATTTGAAAAAGCCCGTTACCATTAAAGTTAATGGGAAAGTGTATAGTACAAAAAAGTACAGCTACGACAAAAGCTACATGCTCGCCGGTTTTAATAAGACTCTTGATAGGAAGGCATTGTGGATAAACCATATCGATGTAGTATTAAAATAATTCTCGTTTCATCAAATCCTGCTAATGCAAACAGCCACGCAAATGCGGGGCTGTTTGGTTTTAAATAGAATGATTTATCCGATGTTATTTCCAATCATCCGTCCTAAATGGATTAACAGGTAAGCCCTCTTTGTTAAACAGGTTAGACATGGCTATGTTGGTAAACGAGAAACGTACAGCCACCGGATTAGGCACTGCCTTGCTTGATACTACAATTTTACCTTTATCTAATTTCACTTCATCGGCTGGAACAAAGTTGTGATCTTCGCCTGCTATGGTAAACTCCGTTGCCTGCTTGGCATCGCCTTTTAGCATAAAGCCGTTGGGCGCGTAATCTAAATATAGCGTAACTTTTCCTTTGTTTATCTCCATGCGGTTATATAGCGGGTTGCGGTATTCCGGCAGGGGGATAGGCTTTTTGTAGGTATCCGCCAGTGCCAGATTAGCCAGCCTGTTACCAACGGTTAGCTTGTCTATCGGGTGCTGACTTTTAAGGTCATCAACCAGGTCGGTAATAACCACCATACCCGTTTTAGGATACTTAAGCGCGCGGGTTTGTTGTTCATACAGCAAGGCGGCATCAATAGGTAATTCATAACCCGAAAATGGTGCGATCTGCACAATATAAAACGGAAACTCGTTGCCGTTATTTTTGCGCCAGTCGGCAATCATGCCGGTCAACATTTTCTCGTAGGCATAAGCGCGTGGCACGTTGCCTTCGCCCTGATACCATAAAGTACCGGCAATGGTATATTTAATGATAGGAGCTATCATTGAATTATAGATCAGACCGGGCTTATCAGGGCGGTAAGTAACCGTTTTGATGGTTTTTGATGCCTTGATCATATCCGCATCGCTATCGATAACAGATTGCGGCTCCCAAAGCTCTATAGGCGTGCCACTCCAGGCCGATTGGATCAAACCAATAGGAACATTCAATTCCTTGTTTATTTTCTTGCCAAAGAAGTAAGCAACAGCGCTAAATCTTCTCAACGACTCCTCGTTACAAGGCACCCATTTGCCATCAGCAAATTCCTGCGGATATTCTGATGATGCATGGGCCACGTTAAAAAAGCGGATCTTATCATTAGCCGCAGTAGGCAATTCATCGCGTATTTGCTTGGTGCCGCTCATTTCCATGTTCGATTGACCCGAGCATAACCACACCTCGCCTATTAAAATGTTCTCTAACACAATGGTGTTTGATCTGCCTTTCAATGTGATTGTATATGGGCCGCCTGCCGGAGGTGTCGCTATCTGCACTTTCCATTTACCACCCGGGGTTGAAGTAACCTCGTCTGCCGTAGTTTTCCATGAGGAAATCACCGTAAACCGCTCGCTGGCATCGCCCCAGCCCCATAAAGTGGCGTTGGCATTTTGCTGAAGCACCATACCACTGCTTATGATAGGTGGTATCCTAACAAGGGCGAATGAATTGTTTGCGCACAGTAGCACAGCAAGCAAAGGCAATAAATAGTAAAGCTTTTTCATTTTAGTTCGATAATTACATTATTAAAATGCCCCGGAGGGGCTACCTATTTGTAGCAAATTGATTGCATATAATTTTTTGCTCCGTCAGGAGCTACCCTTAGCGAATTAGGGTAACCCCTGACGGGGTAAAAATCTAATGTTTAATTATCCTACAAATAGGTAGCCCCTCCGGGGCAAGCCTTTGTGTTTTTTATTATCCGGCCCCCTATTACCAGGTCCTCTTGCTCATCATTTTATCCACCTCAGCACGGGTCATTTTACCAAGTTCAGGATGGCCTGCCAGCCATTTAACAAAGTCATCTTTAATAACATCTGTCCACTGGCTGTCAATTTCGCCGGTGCTGTATTTACCGGTTCGTACCATTTCAAAGCCGAACTGGTCCTTTCTTACCACAAACTCACCGGTGCTTACTACCTCTTCGGCCATGTGCGCGGGGATGAATAACACGCCCTCTTTTTG
>CBFGNU010000002.1:0-46099 GCA_965650195.1 uncultured Mucilaginibacter sp.
TAATATTCAAAATTTACCTTAAGCTTTTCTTTGCTGCTCTTGGTATATTTTCTGTTCAATTTTTGTTAAGCCTGCTTTGGTCAGATTTTTTAAAGCCCATGGGCATAGGCTTTGTGTGTACCATTGCCGGCGTAATATTCGCTTCGGCGCGATGGAAATATGCTTACCTGATAGTGTACTCGCATCCGGTGCTTGCAATTGAAAATTTGGTGCCACGCTTTCAAAAAGGAGTAATACCGCAAATAACTGTAGACCTTTTTACCAAAGGCACCTATGTAAGCCTTATAGTATTTGTCGCAGTGTTTATAGCGGGATTTTTTATAGTGCAGAAGCGAAGTGTAAAGTAATTCACGTTTAAATAAAAAATAGCGATGGGTTTTAAACCCATCGCTATTTTGGAATTGCAGGATTCTTCACCCAACGTCATATTTTATTTATTAGCCCGTCCTGTTAATGTCTATGCCGTAAATTTGCGGCACAGCTATGTCAGACACAGAATCCCTTCCGCTACCAAAAAACGATCCCTTTGCCGCTTTGCGTTATAAAGACTTCCGGTCTTACCTCGGGATGCGCTTTTTCTTCACCTTTGCTTACCAGATGCAAGCCGTAATACTGGGCTTTTACATTTACCATCTTACAAAAAGCGCTTTTGCTTTAGGGCTTATCGGCTTAAGCGAGGCCATTCCGGCTTTAGGTTTAGGTTTATTTGGCGGATACATTGCCGATAAAAGCGAAAAAAGAAAAATGCTTTTGTTGATCTTCCTTTTGGTTTTCTTTTCATCGGCGGTGGTATTTACTGTTACCCTTAAGAATGTAACGGGCCTTATTCATCAGGACTGGGTGGTTCGTATTATCTACACGATGGTTTTTTGCAACGGCATTGCCCGCGCCTTTTATGGCCCTGCTGCTTTTACGGTATTGGGACACAGCGTACCTAAAGAGCTTTATCCTAACTCAAGTACCTGGAGTAGTTCCGGCTTTCAAATTGCCTCAATTTTAGGTCCGGCAGCCGGTGGGTTGATTTATGGCTTTTACGGCATAACGGCTGCTTATACGGTTATCCTGCTGTTCTTGTTAGTTGCTTTAATATGTGTTTTCTTTTTAAGGCGATACCCTCCTATTTATATACTTAAAGAGAGTGTATGGAAAAGTTTATCAGAAGGATTGTACTTCGTTTTCCGCAACAAAATGATGATCAGCGCTATGAGCCTTGATCTTTTCTCGGTATTTTTTGGTGGCGCGGTGGCTTTGCTGCCTGTTTTTGCCAACGAGATATTGAAGGTGGGAGCAGAGGGACTGGGCATTATGCGCGCAGTTTCATCAACCGGCGCAGTGGTAGTGATGCTGGCCATGGCCCGTATATCGCCTATGGGTAAACCCTGGCGCAATTTACTGGTAGCTGTTGGGGGTTTTGGATTGTCCATTATAGGATTCGCCCTGTCGCGCAATTTCTACCTGTCGTTATTTTTCCTTTTTGCCGAAGGTGGATTTGACAGCGTGAGCGTGTTAATAAGGGGGACCATTATGCAATTGCTCACGCCCGATCATATGCGTGGCAGGGTATCATCGGTTAGTCAAATGTTTATTGGCTCATCTAACGAGATAGGTGCCTTTGAATCAGGAACGGCAGCTAAGCTGATGGGAACGGTACCGTCAGTAATTTTTGGCGGGAGCATGACGCTGATAATAGTGATGGTAACTTTCTTCAAAACCAAAAGACTGGTTCCATTATCGCTTAATGAGATCCATACGCCGCAGCATAGCGATCCGCCGTTTAAAGAGTAATCTTTTCACTTGGTCCTGAAATAGGTTTATACCTGATCCAAAGGTGATCCAAAGTGATCCACATCAAAATAGGTGATTTGGCAATTATCTGAAATACAGATGGTTAAAAATTTTTGACTGAGGAGATTTGATCCAAAATTAGCACCGGCCGATGGTATGTTAAATATCTTATTTCCAATGGGTTATATTCAAAATGTGAATATTGTATTATAAAATGCGAATATAGTATTGTTCCAACTGTTTCATCAGTTATAAGAAACGCATTGATAACCAATTATTTGCGAAAAGATCTGTTTCACTTGTTTTTTCTGTTTCGCATATTTTTTGGATCACCCCGATATTTTAGATCTGATCTTCCTCTACCGTTACTTTTTCGCCGATCTGCTGGCGCCACATAGCGTAGTACAAGCCCTTTTGCAGCAACAATTCTGTATGTCCGCCTGATTCAATTATCCTGCCTTTCTCCAGCACATAGATCCTGTCGGCATGCATAATGGTTGACAGGCGGTGGGCTATCAGAATGGTAATATGATCGTTGTATACCGAAACGTCTTTAATGGTCTCGGTTATTTCCTCCTCAGTAAGCGAATCAAGGGAAGAGGTGGCCTCATCAAACACTAACAAGTCCGGACGACGTAATAGCGCCCGCGCTATAGAAAGACGCTGCTTTTCCCCTCCGGATACTTTAACGCCACCTTCGCCGATAACCGTATCCAAACCATTGCTGGCGCGGGCCAGTAAACCTTGGCAAGCAGCGCGGTGCAACACCGTCATACATTCCTCGTCGGTAGCATTAGGGCGAACGAACAGCAGATTCTCGCGTATAGTGCCCGAAAACAATTGCGTATCCTGGGTTACAAAGCCAACACGCTCACGCAGTTGGTCAAGATCTATCTCTTTGCTCAATATGCCATTGTAAAGAATATCGCCCTCAAGGGGCTGATATAAACCCACCAGCAGTTTTACCAATGTAGTTTTACCGGAACCCGACGGCCCAACAAACGCAATGGTCTCGCCTGTGCTGGTCTCAAAGCTGATGTGATTAAGCGCGTTGCGATTGGCCGTTAAGTGTTTAAAGCTTACGTTATCAAAGGTTAGCTTTTTAATTTTTTCAACCAGGACGGGTTTTTCAGGTTTAACATCGATAGGGGTATTGATTATCCGCTCAAAGTTAGCCAGCGATACCTGGGCCTCGCGCCAGGATAGTATTACGTTACCTAGCTCCTGCAAAGGGTTAAATAAGAAGAATGAGTAGAATAAAAAGGTAAAGTACTGTCCCGGGGATATGGTATTCTTGAAGATAAGCAGTAATAGTACCACCACCATAACACTACGCACAAAGTTCACAGTAGTGCCTTGTACAAAACTCATGCTACGTACATATTTAACTTTGCGCAGTTCAAGGTCCAGTATTTTATAGGTGGTTTGATTAAGGCGTTCTATTTCTTGCTTAGCCAGACCCAAACTCTTAACCAACTCTATATTTCTCAATGATTCTGTCGTTGAGCCTGCCAAACCAGTAGTCTCGGCAACAATGCTCTTTTGTATCCTCTTGATGCGGCGGCTCATGGCCATGCTTACAAAGGTAATTACAGGTATAGCGGCAAAATACACCAGCGTTACCTGGTAGCTTACCTTGAAGGAATAGACGATCACGAAAATCATCCCCACAATACTTACAAATAGTATGCTGATGAATTGGGTAATGAACTTTTCGCTGTCAAGACGCACTTTTTGTAGTATGCCCAATGTTTCGCCGCTGCGCTGATCCTCAAACACCTGGTAAGGTAGTTCAAGCGAATGCCTTAGTCCATCGGCATACATTTCCGCACCCACCTTTTGGGTTATAATGTTGGTAAAGTAGTCCTGAAAGTTTTTAGCTATGCGCGATACCATGGCCACACCAATTGCATAGGCAACTAATCTTAATACGATGTTAAGATATTCTCCATAAAGCAGTTTCTCCCTTTGTTCAATAGCAAGGTCGACAATACGGCCGGTGATATATGGGTCAAGTAGTGAAAAGCCGATGTTAACGCCAGCTAACAAAAGGGCCAGCACAACCACCATCTGGTGTTTCTTGAGGTATGATAAAAGTATATTCATAATTATATGTGCAAACATAAAAAAAGGGAACGGCTAAGTAGCTCATTCCCTTTTAATTTGACAATGTAGTTAAACTACACGGTCATGATATCTTTCTCTTTAGCATCAGACAGCTGATCTACTTTAATTATGAAAGCATCGGTCAGCTTTTGTATCTCTCCCTCACCTGTTTTCATCTCATCTTCGGATACACCTTCTGATTTTAATTTCCTTATTTTCTCGTTAGCATCTTTACGGATGTTGCGGATAGCAATTTTACCGTTTTCTGCCTCACCTTTCGCTTTTTTAACCAAATCACGGCGGCGTTCTTCTGTTAATGGCGGTACGTTAATACGGATAATAATACCATCATTCTGCGGATTTACACCCAAATTAGCCTCCATAATGGCTTTTTCAATAGGTACTAATAGGGATTTCTCCCATGGTTGTACAACAATAGTACGTGCATCAGGCGTGTTAACACTACCCACCTGACTAAGCGGAGTAGGTGTACCGTAATATTCCACCATAATATCATCCAGCATAGATGGGCTGGCTTTACCTGCGCGTATCTTGTTTAGCTCGTTATCGGTATGGTCAATGGCCTTCTCCATAGAAGCCTTTGCGTCGGTTATCTGCTTTTTAATGAGTTCGCTCATTGTTGTTTTATTGAAAATTTCGTCAAAAATATGAATTTATGTTAGAGTCAGGAAACAAGAGTCAAGAATCAAGACAATTTAGCTTAGATTTTCATCTTGATTCTGCAGTCTATTTCACTAATGTACCAATCGGCTCGCCGCTGGCTATTTTCATAAAGTTGCCTTCTTTGTTCATATCAAAAACTATAATAGGCAGTTTGTTTTCCTGGCAAAGTGTAATGGCAGTCATGTCCATTACGTTAAGACCTTTATCATATACTTCCTGGAAACTTATTTCGTCAAAGCGCGTGGCTGTTGGGTCTTTCTCCGGATCGGCGGTATAAATGCCATCAACACGGGTGCCTTTTAAAACTACGTCGGCCTTAATTTCAATTGCGCGTAATGATGCGGCAGTGTCTGTAGTGAAATACGGGTTACCGGTACCGGCACCAAATATTACAATTTTTCCCAGTTCAAGATGGTGCATAGCGCGGCGGCGTATGTAAGGCTCGCATATCTGTTCCATTTTAATTGCAGACTGCAGGCGGGTTTCAACCCCAACCGTTTCCAATGCGTTTTGCAGCGCCATACAGTTTATTACGGTAGCCAACATGCCCATATAATCGGCCTGTGCACGTTCCATCCCCGATTTCTCTGCACTTAAACCCCTGAAAATATTACCGCCTCCTACTACTATCGCTATCTCTATTCCTTTATCATGTACATCTTTTATGTCCTGCGCGTATTGCTATACTTGTTTGTTATCTATTCCGTATTGCTTATCGCCCATTAACGACTCGCCGCTAAGTTTTAGTAGGATTCTTTTATATTTCATATAGATGCTGGGTTTACCAAAAATATAGAATTAAAGTTACTGTTAAAATTTTATGTGCTATTTGTTAAAAACACTTACTTGCTATTGCCCAGCGAAGCTCGGTAAGCAACCAAATAATTTTTAGACAAAAAAAATCCCCCTCGTTTTAAAACGAGGGGGATTAAATATTTAAGCTCCTAAAGCTACCCGCTTAAAGGCGGTTACCGTAAGGCCCTTATCAATGCTGCTTAAAAACTGAGCAACATTTTTTGATGAATCTTTAACAAACTCCTGGTTTAAAAGAGTTGAGTCTTTGTAGAACTTGTTCAATTTACCGGCTGCAATCTTTTCAACCATTTCTTCCGGTTTACCTTCAGCACGAATTTGTTCCTTAGCGATCTCTAACTCGCGCTCAATAACAGTTGAGTCAACGCCGTCTTTATCAACAGCAACAGGGTTCATTGCAGCAATTTGCATAGCAACGTCTTTACCGGCTTCGTCAGCACCTGCAACTGCAGCACTTAAGCCAACCAATACACCTAAACGGAAGTTACCGTGTATATAAGCTACAACTTTTTCGCCTTCAATAACTTCGTATTTTGATACGCCGATCTTCTCGCCAATTTTACCTGTTTTTTCAATACAAGCTTCGGCAATAGTAGGGCGTGAGTTTTCAATATCGATAGACAATTGGTTTAACTCTTCTAATGACTGTGGATTTTGCTCTACCGCTTCGTTTGCAATCGCGTTAGCAAAAGCAACAAATTCCGCATTTTTAGCAACAAAGTCTGTTTCGCAGTTCAACTCAATAATAACACCGCGTTTTCCATCAGCAGACGTGCGTGCAATTACAACACCCTCGTTTGATTCACGATCCTGACGGCTGGCAGCTACTTTAGCGCCTTTTTTTCTTAAAAAGTCAATGGCCGCTTCAAAGTCGCCGTTAGTTTCGGTCAAAGCTTTTTTGCAATCCATCATACCGGCACCGGTTTGCTGGCGTAATTTGTTTACATCAGCGGCAGATATTTGTACTGTAGACATTTTGTATTTATGTTTTAAAAGTTGAAAGTTGCAAGTTGTAAGCGTCAGTTGTAAAACTTACAACCCACAACTCACAACCTACAACTCTTTAATAATTATTCTTCAGAACCTTCAGCAGCAGGTGCTTCGTCTTCTACTGCGGCAGTGGCTTCAACAGCAGTTTTACGTGCTCTTTTACCTTCGCTTGCAGCGGCAGATCTGTCAGCAACTTCAGGAGCGTCAGCTTTCGCTTTAGCTTGTGCTGCTTCTTTTTCAGCTTCGTCGTCTTTCTCGCGTTTGCGTTCGTCTAAACCTTCTTCAATAGCTTTGATTATGATACCTGTGATCAATGAAATTGATTTGGTAGCGTCATCATTAGCCGGGATAGGGAAGTCGATGTTTGAAGGATCAGAGTTAGTATCAACCATTGCAAAGGTTGGGATATTTAACTTTAACGCTTCAGATACTGCGATGTGCTCTTTTTTAACGTCGATCAAGAAAAGCGCAGCCGGTAAACGGTTCAGGTCGGCAATACCGCCTAATAAAGTTTCCAGTTTAATACGCTCACGCTGTATCATCAGTCTTTCCTTTTTAGAAAGGTTGCTGTAAGTACCGTCTTTAGTCAATTTATCGATGTTTGACATCTTTTTGATTGACTTACGTACAGTTGCAAAGTTAGTTAACATACCACCTAACCAACGCTCGGTTATGAAAGGCATGTTTACACCTTTTGCATATTCAGCAACAATATCTTTCGCTTGTTTCTTTGTAGCTACGAATAATACCTTGCGGCCTGATTTTACAATTTGTTTTATAGCTGCAGCAGCTTCTTCAACCTTTGATAAGGTTTTATTTAAATCGATAATGTGTATACCGTTGCGCTCCATGAAAATGTACTGTGACATTTTCGGATCCCATTTGCGGGTAAGGTGACCAAAGTGTACACCAGCATCCAGTAACTCGTCATATGTTGTTCTTGCCATTGTGTTGTTCTCCTTAAAATTTTAACGTTTACTGAATTGGAATCTCTTACGTGCTTTCTTGCGTCCTGGTTTTTTACGCTCAACCATACGCATATCGCGTGTCATTAAGCCCTTGGCGCGTAGCGAAGGTTTCTTATCAGCATCAAGTTCAACAATAGCTTTAGCAATAGCTAAACGAACGGCTTCTGCCTGTCCTTTAACACCACCACCTGCTACATTTACTTTAACATCATATAATCCGGCAGAACCAGATACTTCTGTTGATTGAGTAACAATGTATTGCAATGGCAATGTTGGGAAATATTCTTTGTAATCTTTACCGTTAACGGTAATAGCACCGCTACCATCAGTAAGGTAGATACGTGCAACGGCGGTTTTTCTTCTGCCTGAAGTGTTAGTTGTTGGCATTTTTCTTTTTCCTTAGTTAATGATTAAATAGCTTTTGGGTTTTGTGCTGCATGAGGATGCTCGGCACCGGCATATACATGCAGATTGCCAAATAATGCTTTGCCCAAACGATTTTTAGGTAACATACCACGCACTGCTTTTTCAATTACACGTGTTGGATGTTTTGCCATTAACTCCTTAGGAGAAATGAAACGCTGACCGCCCGGGTAACCGGTGTAAGAAACATATTGTTTATCGCTAAACTTGTTTCCGGTAAGCTTTACCTTGTCTGCGTTGATAACTATTACATTATCTCCACAGTCTACGTTTGGGGTAAATTCCGGCTTGTTTTTTCCACGAATGATCATTGCGATCTTTGTAGACAAGCGCCCCAAGATCTCGCCTTCAGCGTCAACAACAACCCATTGTTTGTTAACGGTTTTTTTGTTGGCAGAGACAGTTTTGTAACTTAACGTATTCACTTGCTTTAAATTAATTTAATAAAATGTTTATTTCACCCTACTTTTTAGGGACTGCAAAGATACAGTTTAAAGTTTTATTTGCAAGCGAGATTTGTGGATATTTTATAGAAAAGTTATAGCGGACTATCGGTACTTAATTAGATAATATCTTTTCCACAACCATGCAAATCCAGTAACCTTTATCTATTGATCCCCTCATCACGTAACAGGCCACAGTTTTACCATCTGCGGCCCAAGTATAAGTATCGTTTTCAACCGAGGGGGCAAAACCAAATTCCTGGGCCCTTTTATCTATTATTGTCTTCACATCTAATTCGGTTTGCTGGTAGGTTTTTTTGCTAAACGATTTATTTTCATTGTAAAGTTGTTTTAAATACCCCTTAACAACGCCGTCCTTGGTCAACACACCAAATACATTTGTTATCATATAATTACTGGGAATATACCCCGCCTTGCTGTAAAAATCTATGAAATTATGATGGTTCAAAATGATCCCGTTGTTTTCAACACGCTGCTTTGTTTTCTTTTTAAATATCAAAGAGTCTTTGTGCGAAGCAGTCAGCTCGACGAAGCTGCCGCCAAGCGGCCAGTTTTCGAAGGAATAATTAGCCAAACGCAGTTTGCCGGCCTCTGCTTTTGCCCGCGTTTCATTTGCAGTTTCTAATTCCTTTTCGTGATCATCGGCCAGTTGCATTTTTATTTTAACCACCTCCAGCACTTTTTCCTCGTTAAAGTCCTTTATGTCTGGTGCTGATTGAAAATCTGCTATAGTTTTCATCAAAGCAGCATAGTGCGACTTGTCCGACTTAAACAGTTCGCTTTCAATCTGCACCTCTAGATATAGCATTTTGCTGTTAGCTACTCCCAGGCTTTTCTTCGCATTGTTCAACAACCGTAAGGCGGCTTTATAATCGCCTTTGCCATAGTTTTCCTCGGCGAGCAAATAAGCCGCTTTAGCCTCGGTGACATTAGTTTGCGATCGGGCAGACAGGCTAAATAACAACAAAACGCCAATAATATATTTTACCATAATTAATTAAGAAGCCAAAAGCTATTTATAAATTACACACAAACTGCCCGAAACAAGCCACGGTACTGCTCTGAATGTTGGCCCAAAAGTGTGTTCCATAACAATTATTTTTTCAGCCGATTCCCAAACAAAGTCTTCGCTTTGATAAAAGCCCTTACCCGGTCGCAGCACCCGTTTAGGTTGCATACCAAAAAGGTCACTATAATAATTTACATAAGCGTCAAACTCCTTAGTGGCAGTAGCATATGATTTGCTTCCGCCCTCGTGCAGATGAAAATCAAGGCATGCATATCCTTTTACAATCTCGTCTTTAATAAAAATGCCATATATCTCCAGGGCGGGGCTAAAATCAAAAAAACCACTATTAATCGGCACCCGATAATTTGGCCATTGCAATAATTTGTATTTCGACGGGTAATACATCACTAAGTTGTACTTGTCGTCCTTTTCGTTTTTCAACTTCCCTGTCAGCAGAGGATCTTGCGGGTATTTTAACTTTAATTCAGCTAATGGAATATTTACGGGCCTGTTATAGGGCGAAAAGGTTGCAAACTTTTTTAATGCATCCGCTTTTTTTACTGCTGCCGCTTCCTTCAGTTGTTCGTCACGTTTCAGTTCGTTTTTTAGCTGAAGTTTGATCTTGCTAACTTCAAGGGATTTCTCCTCGGTAAAGTCTTTATAATCCGGTGCTGCTTCAATTTCGGCAATACTTTGTATGGCTTTGTTTAAATAAGCCTTGTCTGCCTTAAATAGCTCCATTTGAATTTGTATCTGCAGATACAATATTTTGCTATTTGCGGCCCCAAGGCTTTTTTTGGCTTCTTCAAGATAGTTTAATGCGGTTTTATAATCACTTTTTGAATAGCTCTCTTCAGCTAGCAAATAAGCGGCCTTTGCCTCATTTTCATTAGTTTGTGCTACAGTCAATCCGACTTTTAAAGTGAGAATTATTAAAAATAAAATTAGGCGTTTTTTCATTGCGGGCTATTTGTATCTTATCTCGCTTACTACGGATTGTATCCAAAAGGTAGGGCGTACGTAGCGGTGTAAATGATAAAGGGTAAAAATTTTATTCCCGTGTGTCCACGTATATTGGTCATAATTGGCGTTTTCGTTCTCCACTTTAAAAAGAGGTTTTTCATAAAGGGCATCGGTCACACCCTGAATGTAGCCTTTAATTAATTTGCCGCCCTCGTTATAATTAACACCTGTTTGCTGATCTGCATGGTAGCGCACACGGCGATAGCCTTTAACTGTATCCGCTTTGACGAGAACGCCAAAAATATTATTGCCGACATAAATATCAGGAACCACACTGCTGCCGGAAAATGAGGCTGCCGGGGTACTGTACAGGGTAAGTCCGGTTTCTTTTTCAAAACGTTCCTTAGGTTTTTTTTCAAAAAGGATACTGTCTTTGTGTGAAATTTTAAGCTGGGTAAAACTTGTCTGAAACGGCCAATTTGGATAGGTAACCGCCTCAAAATTCTGCCTGCCTTTAGCAACTGCATTTGCTGCTTTTTTTTCCTTTTCAGCCAGCTCCTCATTCTTTGCTTTAAGCTCAAGCTTCATTTTGAGCACCTCCATTACTTTGTCTTCATTAAAGGTTTTAATGTCGGGTGCTGCTTCAAATGCCGTTATTGTTTGAAGTACGTTACTTGTTAATTTCGCATCTGTTTTGGCCATTTCTGCCTGGGCCTGTATTTGCAGGTACAATATTTTGCTATTGGCCCCGCCCAGGCTTTTTTTTGCGCTTTCTAAAAAATTCAAAGTAGCGGGGTAATCACTTTTTGCATAGCTTTCTTCGGCGAGGAGGTAGGCAGCTTTAGCCTCGTTTGCATTGGTTTGAGATCTCGCTGAGGCGCTGACGATAAAAAACAAAAATGAAAGCAGCAGGCTTCTATACATAATCACTTTATTGAATTATCTGTTATGTCGCTTAAGGCATTTGAGTACCCCTTTTGATAAACGTCAAAATAAGAAACCATAAGGAGTATAGTTTTATCCCCATCCTTCCAAATATAGCTTTCGGTGTGAAGTTTGCCGTTTTGAGGCTGATCTACTATTTCGGGAATGGGAAGATACCCGAATTTTTTTCGAAAGTTTTCTAAAACAGAGGCAAATGTGGCTTTGCCTTTGGTATGCTCAAGGTCATCATCTTTATAGTCAAAATATTTTTCCTGATACCTAAATAAGCGGTCGTTGCGAAAACTAAATACCGACGTACCCTGTGTGGCGTTAATATTGACATAATGGGCACCCTGATCGTTATTAATTACTGTAAATGTTCTAAATAAATCGCTATGCTGGTTCTTTATCGTCTTGGTCGGGGCTCCTAACGGCCAGTCAGGATGCTCGCTTTCATACAGCTTTATACCGGCGGCTGCCATTGCTGCGGCGTCTTTTGCCGAAGGGATTCTAGCCAATTCCTTTTTTAACTCCAGCTTTATCTTCATTATTTCCAAAGCCTTCTCTTCGTTAAAAGCTTTTGCGTCGGGGCTGTTTTGAAAAAGCGCTATAGTAGAATCAAGTTTGGTAAGATATCTTTGGTCTTTATTAGCCAATTCCCTTTGGGCCATTATTTTTAAATACAAGATCTTAGCATTGGCCGAGCCCAGTTTGCCCGCAGCCTCATCCAGATATTCTAAGGTTGCTTTCATGTCGCCCTTACCATATTTTTCTTCGGCGAGTAAATAAGCGGCCTTCGCCTCCAGATCGGCTTGCGCATAGGTTTTAAACGAAAGGGCCAGTAGTAACAGCCAAAATAAGTAGCATTTTTTCATCTATGTTTAAAGATCAGTTATTCCAGAAATCAGATTTCTTTTCAGTGGCGGGAGTACTAGCGGGAGTTTTTTTTCCTGTCTCCCAAAAATCACCGGGTACTGCTGATTTGCCGGAAGAGCCGGTTGAGACCGATTTTAATGCAAAAGTCTTAACTCCTAATTCGCTTTTAGCAGCCAGGTTAAGGAATGAATTTCGCATTTCTTCGGCCCGTGTTTTATCGCCATAATAACCTACCAATACAACTTCGCCGGGGGCGTATCCCCTCAACTTGCCGGCAACAGTAGTTTTATACGGGAAAGTACCATCAGAGTATTGCGCTACCGGGAACACGCTGCTTACTGATACAGTAGCCTGGTCATTATTAAAGGAGGCTTTGTCGGTTATATAAGCAAACATGTAAACTTCGGGCAATGTTATTTTATGTGATGTAATTGGAGTACCGCCATCAGGAAAACTCTTCACCAGTTTATTACGCATCTCGGTTCTGGCTTGTTGCTTTTTTAATTTAATCTCAGCAATCTGCCTTGCGCGTTCGGCTTCTAATGCTGCACGGGCTTCCTTCGCCTCTTTATCAGCCTTTAAACTGTTAACAAAGCCGCCTATCAGGTTCATGCCTTGCCCAATGGCTTGTTCTGTACTGCTGCCGTTAAAGTTAGCAGCTGTAGCATTTGCTAATCTTGCGTTGCGAGCCTGCTCCAGGTTATTTACTTCAGCTTGAATTGAGTTGTATTTTTGATTAAAATCGGCTTCCAGTTCCTGCACAGATCCGTAGTCGCCGTTAAGCTTGCTCAAGGCCGCAAGGCTTTCTTTGCCGTTTCGTATCGCTTCCGAATAATAAAAGCTTTGCCGCCATGCGTCAACTGTTCGCTCTATATTTTGGGTGATAGCAGTATTGCGCGCCTCCGCATCAGTAAACATTTTGTTTACCGCGTTACGCACTTCCTCCGATGTCATTTTCTGCTGTTCTGGCTGTTGCTGTACGGTTCGTGATGCCGACGCGGCTTTTTTTGCTTCTTGATATTCTTGTTCGGTAACCTGCCTGAACTTGCCATCGGTACCTTTATGGAAATATCCGCCATCGGTAGTTCTTACAAAGTCGGGCAAATTTTTATGTATGGCTTGTTCAGGAATTACATTCCCTACTTCCGATTTTTTAGTAGGACCATTATCTGACCAAAAACTATTGTCTGTTTTGGCGGCAGAAGATGAATTGGTAGGTGTTTGAGCGGATTGCGTGTTAGCAGCAGGTTTTGTTGCCGGCTGTTGCGCGGTTGTAAGTCTGGGATCAGCCTGTTTCATGCCCACTGCGGGTGCTGTATTTTGAGCGCTCGCTTTAGCCTTCGCTTCAATATTTCTAATGGCTTGTTCAATTGCTTCTGTTCCTTTGTAAGAAACTTCAGTCAATGCTTCCACGCGCGCGGTGAACCCATCGGCGTTTATATCTTTTGGAAATATTCCGAGATCGAATTTTTCCATTACATCTACAAATTCAATTTGCCTGCTATAATTGTCAGCCCGCATTACCCTCACACTAAAAACAGCCCTGCCAAGTTTAACAGGATAAAAAGGCTGCAGCCCAACATCATTATCTGTATAAACTTTGCCGTGATATAAATAGCGGTAGGAGAAAGGAGCTACCGGGTTTTGAGCCGTGCCCATAGTTATTGACATCTGCAGATGAACGTGAACCTCGTTCCCTAAACGCACCACTACAAATTTTGGAACGATATTAAAACCTGGAGTTACCAATCCTCGCTCATCTCCTTGCGGCATAGGCCAGTCACGCACGCTTCTGAACGATTGCGCCAAAGAGAAATTGGCGATTATAAAAAGTAGGAGTGTTAGTTTATATGCTTTATTCACTGCGAAAACGATCGAACAGAAGATAAAAATAATCCTCATACCGATTAATAGCAAATATTTTAAAAGAAAAATACAGCGTCAATAACTTGTCAGTAAAGATTAATTCTGATTTCCGGCTGCTTAAAACAACTGTGCTACAATATCATCAGTGGTAAGGCCTTCGGCCTCGGCATGGTAGCTGCGTACTATACGATGACCTAAAATAGGTTTAGCCACAGCTTGTACATCTTCAATATCCGGCGAGTATTTGCCGTTGATTACCGCATGGCATTTGGCTCCTAATATCAAAAATTGCGAAGCCCGCGGACCTGCACCCCAGTTTAGCAAACGCTGTACTTGTGGCGCTGCAAATTCGCCACCGGGGCGGGTTTTGGCAACCAGTTTTACAGCATACTCCAGTACATTATCCGCAACAGGTATGTTACGCACTAATTGCTGAAAGTAGATGATCTGTTCCGCATTTAGTTGCTTGGTTACTTCCTGGGTTAAGGTGCTGGTGGTATTACGTACCACTTGTATTTCTTCGGCGAATGTTGGATAATCAAGAGATATCTTAAACATAAACCTGTCCAATTGTGCCTCGGGCAGTGGATAGGTTCCTTCCTGCTCGATTGGATTTTGAGTTGCCAGTACAAAAAATGGTTTGGCTAATTTATGTGTAACCCCTGCTGCTGTTACAGACTTCTCCTGCATGGCCTCTAATAAAGCTGCCTGAGTTTTCGGCGGCGTACGGTTTATCTCATCAGCCAGTATGATGTTTGAAAACACCGGGCCCGGAATAAATTTAAAATTCCGGTCTTCGCCTAAAATTTCGGCACCTATAATGTCTGATGGCATTAAGTCGGGCGTAAACTGGATCCGGTTAAAATCCAGGTCGAGTACTTGCGATACCGTTTGAACCAGCAAGGTTTTTGCTAAGCCGGGTACACCCACTAACAAACAATGCCCGTTGCTAAAAATAGAGATCAGTATAAACTTAATAACCTCATCCTGTCCCACTATAACTTTACCTATCTCTGCTCGTATTTGCTGGTACGCTTGTTTTAGGGCATCGGCGGCCTCTACGTCAGATCGGTGTTGCATAATGTTACGGGTTTTTTGGTTATTTGATTGAAGCTGTTACGGTTGACCAGCCTTGCAATTGAGGGCACTGCTGGTATTCTTTTCCTATTTTAATATAATTTTCTTTTCTTTTTTTCTCAAACCACTCGCTCATAATACGGTTCATTTTGTTGGAATTAGCCATGGCCTTAATTTTCGGATAATCCTGTTCTAAATTGGCCTTATGAGCATCGGTTACTGATTTTAGGTAATAAAGGCGATAAGAAGTTTTACCGGTATTGGGATCTTTGTATAATTGCGCTTTTGAAATTTGTCCCACTTTCATGGTATCAATAACCACAGCAACCTGAGGGTCAAGCCTGTTGGTTGGTATAAAAGTAGTACGCACCTCCACATTATCCGGATTCAACAACATACCGCCGTTATATTTGGTTTCCTTGTCGTCAGAAAACACACTTGCCGCGCTCGCAAAGAATTCACCTTTACCTTTAGTGTCCATTATAACTTTGTAAATAGAATCTGCCTTGCTTTCAGCTCGTTTAACACTTGCATCTGTTATTTTCGGCATTATCAAGATATGTCGCGCACGGACATTCTCGCCTCTGCGCTCAATCACCTGCAAAAAGTGAAATCCAAATTCGCTTTCAAATACCGGCGATATCTGACCTGCTTTAAGTTTGAATGCCCAGGCCGAAAACTCTTTTACATAGCTGTTACGATCACCCAAACCCAGATCCCCGCCTTCTCTTGCAGAAACAACATCCTGCGAGTAAAGCTTGGCAAGGGTGGCAAAGTCATCGCCTTTGTTTATTCTGTCTAACAGATCCTGCGCTTTTTTACGAGATTCTTCCTTTTCTTCTTTTGAAAGCTTTGGCTCAAAAACTATTTGCCCAACTTCTACCTCTTTATTGAAAGTTGGCAAGCTATCTTTGGGTACAGCGTCAAAAAACTTCTTTATATCTTGCGGAGTGGTATTTATTTTCTCGGTTATTTTAGAACGCATACGTTCGGCCAGCATACCCTCTTTGATATCGCCACGAAGTTCATCCTTATATTGAACCAATGATTTGTTAAGGAACTTTTCTAAAGCTTCTTCTCCGCCGGCTTGCTGTATGCTACGGCGCATACGGCGGTCTATTTCATTATCCACCTCATCGGGTTTTACTTCAATACTATCTATTTGCGCCTGGTGGTTAAGCAACTTTTGCGAAATGATCTGCTGTAAAATCATACACTTTATATCCTCATTAGGCGGATTGCCCTGAGACAGGTAAAGTGAATACTGAAGATCTAAGTCAGATTTTAAAATAATATTGCTTCCAACAGTGGCCACTATTTTATCCAGTACCTGCTTTTGCGCGCTGGCGGCTGTGGTAAACAAAACAAAACTTATAATAACTAATGCTATCTTTCTCATGTAAAAATTAATATGTACCTACTGCAACAAATCCGTTTAACAAACGCCAATTTTTGGCAAATCTTATCCACTATAAAACGCTCAAACGGAGCGCAAAGATAATGCAGATTTATAATTGTGCGAATATGCCGATAAAGCTTCAAACACTTTAACTATTTTTGGTTAAAATTTGTTAAAAGTGAAAGTAGAAGATCCTGCCGCGTTTCGGTTCATAATAAACGAAGATATCTATTTGCTACCCCACGATAAAGAGCTTCAAAGTAAAAAAGTTGTTAAGGAAGCTGAAAGTGTGCCTTTTAGCTTCAACTATGAGGGAAAGAATAAAAAGAAATTTTTGATTTTGACGTATTATCCCGATCACGAGGCTATTTATGCCCCGCATTTTACCGCTTTAGAGGCCATTCTTGCGCGTAAGGGCTATCAGCCGGATGACGTTGCGATACTGAATTTGGCGAAGAATGTTGCTGATATTAGCGTGATAACGCAATACTTTACGCCCGAAAAGTTGCTCATACTTGGCGAAAAAGCGATACCTGAAGGCATGCAAGTGCCGGATTTTAACCGTTTGCAGTTGGTGGCAGACTGCAATACTTTATTGAGTTTTTGTTTTGAGGACATGATGGAAAGCACCGATAGCAAACGCGCTTTTTGGGAACAAATGAAAAACCTTTAATATGCAGCAATTAGTATTTGCTACCAACAACGCCCATAAACTTACAGAGGTGCAGGCGGCAGTAGCCGGTAAAATTAAATTGCTGAGCCTTAATGATATTAGCTGCCACGATGATATTGCCGAAACCGGATCAACATTTAAGGAAAACGCTTCTATTAAAAGCCATTTCATATACAGTAAATACCACCTTAGCTGTTTTGGCGACGATAGTGGGCTTGAAATTGAGGCACTAAATGGCGAGCCAGGCGTTTACTCTGCGCGATATGCGGGTGAGCATGGTAACCATGCCGCTAACAATAGAAAGGTGCTTGAGCAATTGAAAGATGTTACCAACCGCAAGGCAAGGTTCATTACCGTTATTTCGTTGATATGGGAAGGGCAGGAGTATTTTTTTGAAGGGACGGTAAACGGCACCATTCGTACAGAATTGTCAGGCAGCGATGGTTTTGGGTACGACCCCATTTTTCAGCCGGACGGGTTTGATGTTACTTTTGCAGAGATGAGCCTGGCACAAAAGAACGCCATAAGCCACAGGGGTAGGGCGGTTGAAAAGCTGGTTAAGTTTTTGAACGAGCACGCCTGACAGAACGGTGTAATTAAGAACGAAGTGTTGCAGAAAAATATAGCAACAGCTGCAACACTTGCAACAGTACTTTTATGTAAGTGATTAATATATAATACCTTATGTATTTTCACTGCAACAGTTTGCAACAGACTTATAAGTCAGAAAAATTAGCTGTAAATGTGGACTAACATATTGATTATAAGTGTATTGTATAGCATAAAAATTTACATTTTTTTGCAACAGCATTTGGGGCTTACCGCAACCATCGGCACAATAAACGGCCAATAACTTCAAAGTCTCCCTACCGGGGTGGGTCCGATAGTAATCGGATTAGAGGGGGCTTACCTCAATTACTAATTATCGTCTCATACACCACAGATTTTGGAGGCGGTGGATCCCCCTTAGCAGGTGCTGTACCCGGCTTATCTGTAGCGGGTTTGGCTGGCACATCTTTAACATTGCCTTTATTTGCCGCGCCGGCTGATGCTGCTCCCTTTTTATCAGGTGGTTTAACAGCTACCGCAGTTGCTTTCTGTTTGTTGCCAAAGCCCGTAATGTCTTCTTTTGTTTGTGGGCGTTCTTTAGGTTTCCAGATAAATCCCTTTAAAATTTTATCATCATCCTTTACCTTGTTTATCGGGTTTACCTTGTTTTCGGTACTTCCGTAGGTATTGGCGCGACTTATCCTGCCGTTTTTAAATGTGGCCTTCATTATATTACCCAATGATCGGGACATCTCTGTAACCACATTTTTAACTGTATCCCGGTTAAAATAAATGGTCTCGGCATTACCGGTTACTTCCATTGTGTTAAGGCGGTTGTCCTTAAAAGTACCATGTATCTTTTTACCGCCAACCTGGTTAAAGTGCAGCGAGTCATTTTTTTCAATATTCACAATAAAGCCATTCGGAAACTGGTCGATATTGTCAATCTTTTTGTTCTTCATTTGCAGGGCAATGGTATCGCCGGTCAGTTGCGATCCCTGCGTCCATATAATGGGCGTAACGTACATGCGTATGGTTGAATCGCTTGCGCTATAATACATGGAGTCGGCTTTGGCCTGCAGGTCAGACTTAAAGATCTTAGCGGCGTGATAACCAATTATGATCCTGATCCTCGCGGTATCGCTTAGCATTTTGGCTTTTAGCGCAGCCGAATCAATTTTAGCTGTATTGGTTTTTTTATCAGCAGGTTTAGCAATAGACGGCGCTTTCGGCGGCGCTGCTTTTGCCACGGGCTTAGGCGCGGGTTTACGCGAAGGGCCAAAAAAATCAGGATGTATAAAACTGGTATCTTTTGGAAAAGGCGGAGGTGTTATTTTTAAAACTTTAGGCAGTGTGGCCTTCGTTAGCATGACAGATTTTGGCCTTTTGGCAGCGGTAGTATCCCGGTTATCCAGCAAATAACGCGCTAGTTTCATTTCCTTTTCCTGCTTTACGGTGATAACACGCGTAACAATGGTATCGGCACCCATATACATAGAGTCTACTTTCACATTGGATCGTTGTGTAACCGTGTCCTTTAATGCGGGCATCTGTGCAACCTGCTTTTGCACCGGCGCTGCTTTAATATTTTGCGTATTGGCCTTTTGTTGCGCCGTTTTCATTACCGTATCTGTTATCCCCTTTAAAGTGGGCTTAACTACTGCAGGCGTAACCGGCTGTATCGTTACAGGTTTTGAATTTGAGGGCTTACCCGCAGAGTTTTGAACTGCCGTCGGTTTTGAATTTGATACAGCCATTGCCGGTTTTTTTACAACGGTGTCTTTTTTTGCGATAGACGAAGCGTCTTTGCCGGTAATTTTAACGATAGAATCCGCCTCCGTTTTACTTTTAGAACTATCCTGCGTTACAAAAATAACATAGGGGTTTTGCGTAATAATTGCAGTTTCTTTGTCTTTATAATACTCGCCCAAATGGCCCTTTACCGTGGCCCGTTGCTCCTTATCATCAAATACCACATTTTTAACGGCCCGGCCATAGCCTTTCAATCTATCATAAAAAAGACTATCACCCTTTAACGACTTACTTCCCTGCGTGTAGAGATTTTTTTTACCAAAAAACGCCTGTTCCGGCACGGTTTCATAACGGCCATTTTCGGTATACAACACATCTTTGTCTTTAGTGCCATAAATATTGGTGGGCCCGTAAAACCAGGAAATCCGGCTGCCGGAGTTATATCGCAGTGTATCTGTTTTTATAATGGCATCGGCAGTAGTAAAAACCACGTTGTACCTAAAATAGGCGTCGCGGGTACCCGCAAAATAGTAGCCGTTTTTGCTGGTTAGTGTATTCTCTTTATTAAATAATTTACCGCCGCCGGTATATATACCAATTTTGGTAGCTGTGTTATAAGTAAAGTATTCAGTTAGCAAAGTGGCGTCTTTATCAACCATTTTAACGTTGCCGGTTAAAGTGGCCAGTTTGGTATTGCCATCATAATGCAGCTTATCCGAAAAAATGTGCAGCGTGTCGCCCTGGTTAATTACCACATGGCCATAGGAATCAACCATGTTAGCGTCCGAGAAAAAAAGCGAGCTATCAGCGGTTAGTGTGGAGTAATCTTGCTGAAAAACACCTTTGCGCGTTTTCCAGACCGGTTTTGTTTTATCAAAAATGGCCACTTCCGAATTGGTAAGCTTCACTCTTGATTTACCTGGTTGCTGTGCCAATGTAGCGCCGGTTATCAGGACGAAAAAAAGACTTAAAACGTATTTATTCACAGCGGCAAAATTAGTTTTTTGCAGGGGGTTATTAAATTAATAATTTTGATGCATGCTGCCATTGAAAAAATTCACAGATTTTATTGACCAAAACAGCCTTTTTAACCTCAGCAGCAATCTGCTTGTTGCTGTTAGCGGCGGTATTGATTCTGTGGCAATGGTGCATTTGCTTAAAGCAGCGGGCTATAAATTTACCATAGCACACTGCAATTTTCAACTAAGGCCAGAGGCCGACGCTGATGAAGCGTTTTGCGCTCAGTTAGCTCACCAATATCAGACACCGTTTTGCAGTACAAGGTTTAATACACAACATTACGCCGCTAGGCGCAAAATTTCTATACAAATGGCAGCCCGCGAGCTGCGCTATGAATTTTTTGAACAAACAGCCCGCCAATATCAACACAGCTGCATTGTGTTAGCGCATCACCAAAACGATACAATTGAAACTATATTGTTAAACCTGGTACGCGGTACTGGTATTGCCGGTATGCACGGCATTTTACCCAAAAATGGCAACCTGGTACGCCCCATGCTTTGCTTTACCCGGAAAGATATTGAAGAGATAGTTGCCGAAAACAAATTGGCTTATGTTGAAGATAGCTCTAATGCGTCAGTAAAATATGCGCGAAACAAAATACGGCATCAGGTTGTGCCAAAGTTAAAAGAACTTAACCCTTCGCTTGAGCAAACGTTTGAGAACAACCTGAAACATTTTAGGGAATTGGAACAGTTGTTGGAAATTAAGGTTGAAGAGGTAAGAGAAAAATTGTTTTCCTATCACGGCACCGAGATCCACATACCGGTTGAAGAGGTTAAGCAATTAGTACCGCAACGGCTGTTACTATTTAAACTATTGCAGCCTTATGGGTTTAGCGAGCACGATGTTGATGATATAATTACAAGCCTTAGCAAGCATGCTGGAAGAAAATTTGAAGTTACTTTCGGTTATCTTTTACTGCTTGATCGTGGCAAGTTGATACTTACCAAAAAAATTCAGGAAACACCTTCGCTTCTGATTGCAGATTCTGATAGCACTTTAACGCACGGTACATTTAAATTGAATATTACAAAAAGCGACGAGCCGGTTATATTTAAAAATAACCCCATGGCTGTTTCCGTTGACAGTGAGAAACTCGAATTTCCGTTATTATTACGTTATTGGAAACAAAGCGATCATTTTTATCCGTTGGGTATGAAGGGAAAGAAAAAGGTGAGCGATTTTTTTGTAGACATAAAGATTCCGCTGCATCTAAAAAAAACTATTCCGTTATTAGTAAATGCAAATGGCGATATAATATGGATAGGAGGCTACCGCCCGGACGAGCGATATAAAGTGACCGATAACACTAAAAAAGTAACTATATTCGAATTGTTGCCCGTGGGTGAGAGCGAAAGTATAATTTAAGACATTAAGAATTAAAATGAGCGAGAAAGCTGCATTTACAGAGAAGCAATATTTAGGGCGGGAATTTATCCCGATAACCATACGTTTGGTACTGGCCATGTTTTGCTTTGCCGCCTATGTTTTTACAGACGAACGTGAAAATACCGGCAACCTGCTGGCTGTTGTTGGCTTCGCTATAATAATCATATCTATTATTATGGGCTTTTTGCTTCATTTCAGAACAAGGGTGCAAAATAAAAGTGTGCTGCTTAACGGCTTGTGGACAACACGCCTGGTTAAAATAGATCTGAATAGCATTGTTAAGATAGAGAAAGCACCGTACAGCAGGTATCTGTTCAATAACCCGGTTTATAATCTGCACTCAAAAGGTTTCATCCGGTTTTATGCTGCGGGCAGGGATGCCATTTATCTGACAGATAGAGACGGCCTTGTTTATATCATCGGCTCGCAACATCCTAACGAACTCTTAAGGGCTATCCAAGAAGAGATGAAGTAAAATACCCGCTGTTATGCTGCATAAAACCAGGGGCATTGTTTTAAAAACCACCGACTACGGCGAAAGCAGCGTTATTGTACAGGTCTTTACTGAAAAATTCGGACTGCAATCATACATCGTTAACGGGGTGAAAAAGGCTAAGGCCAAAATAAGCCGCAACATGCTGCAGCCGCTGCATTTGCTTGATATGGTGGTGTATCATAAAAACACTGGTGGCATACAACGCATAACCGAATTAAAGAACTCGCCCTTGCTGCAAACTATACCTTATGATATTGTAAAAAGTAGCATTGTAATGTTTTTAAATGAGGTGATCTATAAAACTGTAAAACAACAGACAGCCGATGAAAATTTATTCGATTTTTTGTTTAGCGCAATAGAGTGGCTGGATCATCAAACCGAAGGACTGGCTAATTTCCATTTGTTATTTTTGATCAATTTAACCCGCTACCTTGGTTTTTTTCCCGACAGATACCTGGCAGGTGAGGCGGATTATTTTGATCTGAAAAACGGGACCTTCAACAAATACAAACCAGAAGGCTTGCAATACATTTCGCAGCCTTATACACAAATATTTAGCAGTCTGTTGCAAGGTGGATTTAATAGCGCGGCGACCTTAAAAATTAATAATGAAGACCGCCGCCACTTAATTACAAAACTATTGGATTATTATGCTCTGCATACCGAGAGTTTCGGCACTGTAAGGTCGCACGAGGTATTGGAAGAGGTATTATCCTGAAAAGCTTTAGCTATGGCCTAATACCTGCTTTTTAATATAATCAACGCTTGACTGAGGCAGGTCTGCCCCTCCAACTTTTGTAACTGAACCGTCAGCATTTATCTTTAATTCAGTATTCAGGTTTTCATCAATAATTACGTGTAGCATATCATGCTCTTTTTCTACCTGGCAGCTTACTTCGCGTTCTGAATAACTAATTGTAAACTTATATTTACCATCCCTTTCGGAAGGTACGATGTCTGATGAGTTTGTCATAGGTGTTTAATTTCTAATATAACACCGCAGGAGCCAGTATGTTTACTACACAGAACTTTTTTAAAAGCAAAAAGAGAAAGCGGTGGGGCTTTCTCTTTCGTATTAACTATCTCATTAATTGTTATAAAGAACAATTGGTTGAGTTCTGTAATAACAATAAACAAATATAAAAATATGTTACGCGGGTCAAAATGTTTTAACCTGTTTTAACAAAATACTTATCCACATTAATGTTACAGTGCCTTAAGCGCAGCGGTTTTGCGGGCGGCAGCCTCAACAGCTTCCGAGTAGCGCAACTCCGGCTTTATAACTAAAGGTTTGCTGGTGCTAAGGGCAATAAGGCGTTTATCAATTTCTATAACATCGGCTTTAAGTCCGTTGGCATTAGCCAGCATACGCGCTTCCTGAAGGTCTGTTTTAGCCATTAAAACTTCGCCCAGATCGGTTTTAATGCCGGCAAGCGTTAATAGGTTTGATAATTTAAGTTTAGCATCGTGGGATAGGGATATGCTTTGCAGCAAATACCATTTTGCTTCAGAAAACCTGTTGTGCAATAGATATAACCCAGCCAAATCTGTAAAGTTAAAACTGGCTTCCTGGTACTCACGGTACCGCATATTGCGTTTAGCTAGTTTTAGTATAGCCTGTTCTTCCTTGTCAAAATCAAACACAGGGGCTATTATAATTTTTTTATATGATACGTTGTTTTTTATAACCAGTGAAGCTGTGTTAAATTTTGGCATTGAGAATGCATCCACCTGTTCAATAGCAGAGAATCTTACTACCTTTTTTTTCCAAAATTGAGCTGATGTGTTAAGGCTTATTGCGCAGCACGCAAGCAGTAAAAAAAATCTCATTTAAAATATATGTCCCCTTAAATTCAAATTGCTTTTAAATACAAATATACACATAATGTTATATAAAGCTTATTGTAATACAATGGCTTACATTTTATAACATAGGCAATATGTTATGTTGCTTTAGGGAAATTAAGGTAAAATGTGGTTCCCTGGCCGGTTTTTGTCTCAAACCAAACCTTACCGCCTGCGTTTTCAATCGAATTTTTTACAAACGCCAGACCCAAACCCGTACCCGAACTTTTTGTAGTGAAGTTAGGTTCAAATATTTTTTCGCGCATATTCTCAGGGATACCGTTGCCATTATCCTTTATCATAAACAGTATATTCTTATCACCGGTTTCGTAGTTTATCTCAACAAGGCCTGATCTGTCTGACGGGGTAGCTTCAATTGAGTTTTTAAGCAAATTGTTAAAGCAGCGCAATAATTGGTCGCGATCAGCAAATACGATGAATGGATCTTCGGGCGAATTATATCTTATGGTGAAATTGTCCATTTGCTTAAAAATGACAACCGCCTGGTTCAAAACGTCAAAAATATTGAACCTTTGCATTCGGGTGTCGGGCATTTTGGCGAAAGCAGAAAACTCTGATGCTATGGAAGACAAGCTCTCTATCTGCTCAACAAACGATTTACTGAAACGCTCAAATTTTTGGTCAAACCGAGGGTCCTTTTCGCGCCATGATTTCTCCAATAATTGAAGCCCGAGTTTAAGGGGTGTTAAAGGGTTTTTAATTTCGTGGGCAACCTGCTTGGCCATTTCGCGCCAGGCGCTTTCCCTTTCAGATTGTGCCAGCTTTTGCGCACTTTGTTCAAGTGCCGATATCATTTTATTGTATTCACTTACCAACGCGCCTATCTCATCATCGCGGCTCCATTGTATAGGCTCATTTTTTTGGCCATAGATGGTTTTACTTAAACTTTGCTGTATAAAGTTTAAGGGATAGGTTATCTGCCGGGCAATAACAACAGCAAAGAAACCAATTGCTATAAATATCAGCGCGTAAATATTGATCATTACATTAAGTAAAGACCCTATACGCTCGCGGTAATCTACTTCATTTGCAAAATAGGGTAACTGCAGATAGGCGACTGTTTCATTTCTATTGTTTTTTCTAATCGGGGCGTATACGGCTTTGTATTTAAATTGGCCAATAGTTTCTTCGTTTATATATTCAGAGCGTTGCAACTTATTAAGGTGGATATAAGCCCTGGCGTCCATCCTGTCCGCTATTAGTCCTGCCTCGTAAATGCGTGGCTGCGTAGTTACTTCAACTTCTCCGTTTGGTTTAAAGATGGTCAAATCTGTAGCGTATGATTCGGCGAGGCCATCAAGCGCTATTTGCGTTTTTTCCTTGTTGTTGTCGTCGATGTAGTCTTCGCCGGAATTTTCAATGGTGTTAGTTATACGGATTATTTTATCCCGTATCATTTTTTCCTGCTGACTTTGGTACTGCGCGCTAATAGATGCGTACGTAACCGCGCCCACCAGTATCAGTGTTACAACAACTGCTGATACCATGGATAACTGAATGCGCGTTTTATAAAGCACTTTGTCAAAACTGAGGCGCAGCCCCCACTTTATGCGATCATTGGTTATGGTTAATATTTTAATACGTGTCCAGGCCCAAACTGATAAGACAACAATCACACTAAACACCAGCAATATAATAAAGAAAAAAGTGAGGGATGTAATAATATTAAATACCGGCCTTTCTTCTTTACTTACAACTATAATCTCGCGCTCATTTTTGTTATAAACCATGTGGCTGTAGTTGTCAATAGGATCATACCAGGTATTATTTATCACCGTAGAGCTGTGTTCCTTAGATTCTTTTGGAGCCCCCTTAAAACCGGATATGGTATCGTTTACGAGGTTGTAAACATAGGGGCCATTCTGCGAGATCAGTTTATTGTCCGAATAAAAGGCATAAGAGTAATTTTTAAAATCGTCGTCGGCAGCAAAGTTGCCATCGGCCAGCAAAGCCGGGAAATAATCTGTGTTATAGGTGTTTGCGCCAAACTGGACGACTATTGTACCAAGGTGCTCATCCTTATTAACTATAGGTAAAATCGCAAAGTACTCCAGCACTCCGGGCGTTGCCGTTTGCCGGTAAAAATAGTTTGACACTTTAATGGAGCTATACTGCACCATATATGCAAAAACGTCAAAGGTAAAGCTTGTATCGCCTGTAATAGGTTTCCCTTTAGTATCAAACGCGCGTATGGTCAGGTCATATTTTGATAGGTAGCTATCAAAATAGCGTTTCTTAAAATAATTTTTAATGTGCTCATTATCGGGGTGATCCTTCGAGAAAAAGTCGACTATAACTTGATCTTTGATAATTTTGTTTTCAATTTTTCTAAATGCCGTATCGGCTTTAGCATCATCAGGAATTTCCAGTTTTCTTATCAGCATTTTCCTGGTGACGCGCTCTTTTTCTTTCTCGAATCCCGTAAGCGAAATCGCCGATATAAGCGAACATATTAATATTATTACCGCTAACGACCGGTAGTTCAAACCGCCTTGCTGATAATAATAGGCATATCCGCGGGCCAGGACAATCCCCGTCCACAAAAAATAAAAAAGAGTGAATTCGTGATAAAACACTGCCCAGGCAATGGTGCAACAAAACGTGCCTGCTATTACAAAAAGCAACTGCTGCCTGCGGGGTATTGGTAATTGCACGCAAATGCTTAAAGCCACCTCTATCAGCAGCATAAATGTTAAAAAGCTAAAACAAAGCATAAGCAACCCACACAAACTGAATATGGATAGGTTAAGCACATTATTAACATCAAAACTGATGTCTGAGTTGATAACCAGGCCAGCAAATAAGTGATAAAGGGTCGTTGAAGTAATGATCAATACAACGAGGCATCCCGCAAGTATAACATAACCCGAAAAGATGCCGGGTATAAATTTGAGCAGCTTGTTACGAAGCTGATATAGAAAAGCCGCGAACCAACACATACACAGTATGTTTATGCTAAGGTCGCCTAATGATGGAAATATAGGTCCCGCGGAAAAAAGTGTAGGATTAAAAATGCCGAGATTATACGTACAGTTGGGCCAGTTATAATAAAGGTTTAGTCCGCGAATACCAACAATGAATAACGCCAGGAGTGTTAGGGCTAGGAAGGGAAGTTCTTTGCGGGCAAAGTAGTTACAGGTGTTTTGAACAAAGATGCTCATCACCATAAATGCCAGCAGCCAAAGCGTTACCTCTGAGTAGTAGAAACGCGAGTTAACTTGTTTAGGTTTAGCCTTAACAGAAAAAAGGTATGCCTTATTTACATCGCGAATTACATAGGTGTCTTTGTCTGTAAAATCGGCAATTTCTATATTTTTTTCATCTACAAGATTATACGAAAAAGTATTTTGCAGGTACTGATTTTGAAAAGCATACATCCTTTTTATGGGGATGAAAAAGATAACCGAAAAATCTCCGTCAGTTTTTTTAATGGCCTCGTAATAACCGTTTGCTTCTTTTATGAATGATACGCCCTCTTTTATTCTGGAGGGGAAGGGAGGTATAACGTCAACACCGCTCCAAAAAGATATGGCGTTATTTTTTACCGTTAAAAACCTGATGTCGTTTTCGGTTGTAAACTGTTTGATCAGCTTCAGGGCATCTTTTTCGTTTTGAGCTACTTGCCGTAAACTATTAAAATTGGGTTTGCTGTTGATGAAGTTGTAAATGTACGACTCCTTTTTATGCAGATTGCTTTCCAGCTCCCGTGCGCTTTCGCGCATACTGGCATCGGACGTATAGGTACGATGTACAATTAGCGCTGTAAGCAGCAAGCTAGCCGCCAGCAATAACAGCATTAATCGTATTTTTCCGGAATAGCTCAAGAGGTAAAAATTGATATGTAAACTTACACACTTAAATAAAAAAAAGCCGCTTTAGTTTGCGGCTTGTTTAATTTATTGTGCTATTTCTGCGCTTTCAGTCGGTATTTGCCGGTTCACTTTTTTAACCAGCCCTTGCAATACACTTCCCGGTCCTACCTCGGTAAATGATGTCGCACCATCTTCAAGCATGTGCATAACAGTCTGCGTCCATCGTACCGCGCCCGTAAGCTGGGCATTTAAGTTATGTTTTATCTGTTCCGGATCTGTATATGGTTTGGCATCTATATTTTGATATACGGGACAAATTGGCTTATTGATGGTAGTATGCACAATTGCATGTTCCAGCTCAACGCGTGCAGCTTCCATTAACGGTGAGTGGAAAGCGCCGCCCACATTTAGTTTTATAGCTCTTTTAGCGCCTGCTTCGGTCATCAACTCGCAGGCCTTGTCAACACCGGCTATTGAACCTGATATTACCAATTGGCCCGGGCAGTTATAGTTGGCAGGGACTACTACATCACTTATACGTTGACAAATATCCTCAACCGTAAAATCATCCAACCCTAAAATAGCCGCCATGGTTGATGGCTGGATCTCGCAGGCTTTTTGCATAGCATTGGCACGCGCCGCAACCAATCTTAAACCATCCTCAAAAGACAAAGCGTTTGCCGAAACCAAGGCCGAAAATTCGCCCAATGAGTGCCCGGCTACCATATCAGGTTTAAAATCATCGCCCAATACTTTAGCAAGGATAACCGAATGCAGAAATATAGCAGGCTGCGTTACCCTGGTTTGTTTCAGGTCCTCGTCGGTACCGTTAAACATTACATCGGTAATGCGGAAACCCAGAATAGTATTAGCCTGCTCAAATAATTCGCGTGCTTTTTCTGATCTATCGTACAGGTCCTTGCCCATACCTACAAATTGGGCGCCCTGCCCCGGAAAAATGTATGCTTTCATTGGTTTGGTTAAGTGGTTTATTAAGTTGATTGTGAGAGTGGTTTTAAATAAAGAGGGTTATTAATTATATTGTGTATTGATCAACAGTTGATTAAGCCGCACAACCACTCACTTAATCAACACAATCAACTTAATTTCGAAGATATCAAATGTAAAAACTCTGCCCTTGTTTTTTCTTGCAGAAAGCCGCCCGTAAAGGCCGATGTGGTAGTTACAGAGTTTTGTTTTTGTACACCACGCATACACATACAAAGGTGGCGGCACTCAATTACCACCCCAACGCCAATAGGCTGCAATGTTTCCTGTATACAATCACGTATCTCGTTGGTTAAACGTTCCTGTACCTGTAAACGGCGGGCGTAGGCATCAACCACGCGTGGTATTTTACTTAAGCCAACCACGTAGCCATTGGGTATATATGCTATATGCGCTTTGCCAAAAAAAGGCAGCATGTGGTGCTCACACATAGAATATACTTCAATGTCCTTCACTACCACCATCTGGCTGTATTCTTCCTTAAACAAAGCTGATCCTAAAATTTCCTTAGCGTCCAGATCATAGCCGTGGGTAAGGTAAAGCATGGCTTTGGCAATGCGCTCCGGGGTTTTTAATAAACCTTCGCGTTCAGGATTTTCGCCTATTTGCTTCAGCACTTCTTTGTAATGGGCAGACAAGCTGGCTATCAGTTCGGGGTTGTAACGGTCTACCTTTTCGTAACCGTTTATATCATCATCCCTATCGGGGATATTGTTATTATCAATCATTTTTCAGATTTAATCACCAAAATATTCAGCCGAGTTATTCTCGGTCTCAAACAACCTAACCGAGTGCAAAAATACACCCTCGTAGGCTTCGATAGGCGCTTTCAACTGGTTGAAAATTTCAATGCACAACAACTCTGTTGATGCCATCTTACCTTTCATAAAATCAACATCCAGATTAAGGTTTTTATGATCCAGCTTCTCAATAACGTATTCGTTAATGATCTCTTTTAACTCTTTAAGGTCAATTAAATAACCTGTAGCATGGGTTATCTGCCCTTTAACGGTTACAAAAAGATTATAGTTATGCCCGTGCCAGTTTGGGTTGGCGCACTTACCAAAAACCTCAGCATTTTTCTCAGCGCTCCACTCCTCACGGTACATTCTGTGTGCTGCATTAAAATGTTCCCTGCGCGTTATGTGTATCATCATAATTTTAATGGGTGCAAATATACTAATTTTGATTTGGCGTTTTTTGTTTTAGTAGTAGTTTCAAGTTTTGCCGTCGACAGTTTTTTAGTGGCAGCGGCAGTAGCAGTTAAATGGGGTGATTTGATTTCTGGCCGCTATCAAATAAAACTGCTACTGCCTTCTGCTACTGCAACTTCAAAGAACTGCAAACTAAAAAAAGCTATATTAGCATAAAAACAAGGCCTATGCGCATTTTGATTGTAGCTGCAACGCAGCCCGAAGTTGAGCCGTTAATACAAGGGTTAGGTTTGCAGGTAAAAGATGAACCTGATCTGTTTTTACCCCGCCATGCTTCGGTAGCTAACTGCTCGGTTCTTATAACCGGCGCAGGCATGGTGCCTACCGCTTTTGCTTTAGGGAAACATCTGCCGCATAACGTGTATAACCTTGTAATTAACGTAGGAATTGCAGGTAGTTTCGATCGTAACATCCCTTTGGGCAGTGTAGTCAATATAACGCAAGACACTTTTGCCGAGTTGGGGGCCGAGGATGATACTCGTTTTATCAGCATTGAACAATTGGGTTTAGGAGCCGGCATTTTTAACCCTACGAGTTCCATCAGTTATTTCACGCAAAAAATAAATCCGCCTAAAGCAACCGCCATAACGGTGAATAAAGTGCACGGCAATGAAGCATCTATAGCTGCAATTACTGACAGACTTAAGCCACAACTGGAAAGCATGGAAGGCGCAGCATTTTTTTATGCCTGCCATCAGTTAAAGGTGCCTTGCGTGCAGATCAGGGCAGTGTCAAATTATGTTGAAAAACGCAACCGCGACAACTGGGAGATAGGACTTGCTGTAAAAAATCTGAATACATTTGCGTTGGAGCTGATCAAAGAATTATAATTCTACCTAATTTTTTGACCGGAAGTAAAAAAGTTCATCACAAATAATATGTTACAGGAAAACTTACGAGCTCTTTTTAAGAGAGACCTTACCAAACTTAAAGAGGAAATTGAAGCGTACCGTACCGAAAGCGCAATATGGGCTGTTGAAGCGGAAATTGCCAATTCTGCGGGTAACCTTTGCCTGCATTTGGTGGGCAACCTTAATACCTACATTGGTGCAGCAATTGGTAACACAGGTTACATAAGGCAACGCGACCTTGAGTTTTCGTTAAAAAATACCCCCCGGCCCGAGCTGGTGCAGAAAATAGAAGATACAATTGTCATGATCGACCAGGTTATGAGCAGTTTTAAAACGGAAAAATTTGAAGAGGAATACCCGCTGGAAGTTTTAGGCGGTAAGATGACAACAGGATATTTTTTATTGCACCTGGTAACGCATCTTAGCTACCATTTGGGCCAGGTAAATTACCACAGAAGATTATTAGATAAATGAAACTAACGCTCGGCTTTTCGCCTTGTCCTAACGATACTTTTATTTTCGACGCGCTTATTCATCATAAAATAGATACCGAAGGACTGGAGTTTGAGGTTTTTTATGATGATGTGGAAACGCTTAACCAAAAAGCATTTCGCGGCGAGTTGGATATTACCAAGCTAAGCTATCATGCTTTTGCCTATGTGGCCCATCAATATGTTTTGTTGGATGCAGGCAGCGCGCTGGGTTTTGGGGTGGGGCCGCTTTTGATTTCGAATGTCGAAATTTCGATCTCTGACTTACAAAGTAATCAAATCCGAAATCGAACATCCGAAATCCGAAATCCTCTAATCGGCATTCCCGGCAAATACACTACCGCTAATTTTTTATTGGGATTGGCTTTTCCTGAAGCCACCAATAAAGTTGAACTGGTATTCTCGGATATTGAGAATGCAGTTTTAGAGGGTAGGGTAGATATAGGCCTCATCATCCACGAAAACCGTTTCACCTACCAGGACAAAGGCCTCAAAAAGATAATCGACCTCGGCGATTTTTGGGAGAAGAAAACCGGCTGTGCTATCCCTTTAGGGGGCATAGTTGCCAACCGTAATTTACCTGTGGATGTTCAGCATAAAATAAACAGAGTGTTGCGCAAATCGGTTGAGTTTGCTTTCGCTAATCCAAAATCGGGTTTAGAATTCATTCGCCAACACGCGCAGGAAATGAGTGAAGAGGTGATGTATAAGCACATTGAACTGTATGTAAACAAATACTCCGTTGATCTGGGCGAGGAGGGAAAGAAGGCGATTAAATTATTGTTTGATACAGCCTTGGAGAAGGGGATTATCCCGGAGATACGGGAAAGAATATTTCTTACCGTCTAAAGGGGAAATGAATAGCGGTTAATAAAATGCGATATTCATAAATTCAACCGCATCATTTACTTCTATCAATTTTAAGCCGTGAAACAGTAGTGTTTTATTTAGGGTTTCTATGTCGCTGATGTCCAGAGATAGATCATACCCGTTATCGTCGGGTATATTGGCGGTGATTAACTTTTTTGTGATGTTTTCTAATTGTGTAGCAATATCATTCAACGTATAATTCACTATTTCAAACTTAGGAAGATGGGAATCATCAAAACCACTATGCCAAATACCCTGCCTAGACTGCATATCCATAAAGGAATGTAATTTGACAGTATCTGCAACTACCAATTCATAGTGTTTTTGGCGCTGGCTGGTTACTGTCGTATTGAATTTTAAAGCGTTTCCTAAAAGAGAAATCACAAAATTTTTGTTTGGCTCATTTTTAATAATAGTATTGGCATAACCTTTAAAAAGAGAGGTATCTGACCCTAAATTATACTTGATGTCAATAAGTTGATTAATTTTTTTCTCATCGTTGGAAATAATTCTGGTAGATTTACTAAAACCGGTTAATGACTCAAGTATAGCACCTACTGATTCATTTGAACTGGAAAGCTCACCACGCCCCCAGGATTGACTACCTCCTGAACGGAAATTTACTGTATCAGATTTAGCTACCATAAAAGAAAAAGATGCCCGCTCTTCTATGGGCTTATTGCGGGGTTTAGTTGGTAGCCGCCTTGGTTTATTAACTGTAATAATTGATTGTTTTTTAATAATCTTATCAAGAATTTTTTCGGTCAAATCACCGCTCTCACCTTCCCATACCACTATATTATTGGCGTTAATCACCACACAATGCGGAATAGATGTAATATTAAAAGCATGCTCTGTTTTAGAAGTTGTATCAATTAATTTTAATGCAACAAGTTGCTTTTGTGTGCGCTTAAAGAATTTTTGAGCAATTTCTTTGCGGTCATCGGTTAAAGCGGCAAATAAAACATCCTTACTTCCAAATTTATTTGATAAGACGTTAAAGTGAGGAAACCCGGCAATGCACGGAGCGCACCAGGTAGCCCAAAAGTCGATCACCAATATTTTACCTTTATAAAAATCCGGCGCAAGCTTTTTATCAAGGCAATCCTGAAATGTGACAGACGGAGCTTTATGATTTACTAATGATTTTTTATTCTGCGCATGTACTTTGCAAAAACACGCAGAAAGAAAAACCAAAAAAATAAAAAGTTTTAACTTGAGGTTATCGGGCATAGCGTCTAATAATGTCTTTCACAAAACTATGTTACAGCTTCACAATATAACATCATCCGCTCTTCGGTTTTGTTCGGGCTTTTATAGACTGAATGTATAACTTATTCTCCCAATTATAAAACTATTTTTTTGGTTATTTAATGGGGATGGCATATGGATACCTTTTCGTATGTATCCCTTTGAGGTATTCGTAAAGCATCGCCCTCAACTCCTCAATATTCTCTATGCTATCTCTCAGAATGACAGTTTGTGTTAAATAAAGTTAAATACTTATTAGCTAATGGATTGTAGACAAAAACTTTGCTAGTTTTCGACGGTTATCTCCAAAAAGCACATTATGAAATCGCTGTTCAACATCATTGCCATCCTCCTTTTGTCCGGTGCCATAGTTTCTTGTAATCAATCTGAAAGGAAAACCGATGCAGGTCAGCCCGACACGCTTGCCATTGACACACCGGTTGCTATAAACAACAATGGTGTTAGTATAGCCTACACCGATACCGGCAGGAGCGATACCACAATATTTTTTATACATGGTTGGGCCATTAACAAAGGCTACTGGACCGACCAGGTTTCGTACTTCGGTAAAAAATACCGGGTTGTAACCATGGATCTGCCGGGCTTTGGGCAATCGGGAAAAAACCGCGATAAATGGGATACTAAAACTTATGCCGGCGATGTGAATGCTGTTATCGGTGCGCTCGGTTTAAAGAATGTTATCCTGATAGGGCATTCTATGTCGGGCGATATTGCCTTGCAGGCAGTTGTTGACAATCCCGGACCGATTATCGGCTTAGTGGGTATAGATAACTTTAAAAACGTTGGCGAGCCGAAAAACCCTAACGCGGCAAAAGAATACGCCGCTGCCATTGCCGAGATGAAGCGCAATTTTAAAAAGATAGCTTTTCAATATTTTGAACAGTCGTTGTTTTCTAAAACAACGTCGGCAGATATAAAAAAGAGAATATTAAATGATGTGGCGCAAACAGACAGCGCTATAGCCATTGCCAGTATGGAGCAGCAAGACTTAAGTTTTGATGAAGCGGCCAAATTAAAACAGGCGGGTAAAAAGCTATACCTCATCAACAGCGATGTAACGCCGACAATTACCAAATACATGACGGCTAAAAATATCCCTTTCCAGATATACTACACCAAAGGCACAGGGCATTATGCAATGATAGAAAACCCGAAAGAATTTAATGGATTGTTGGATGAGGTGATAGCAGATATAAAAAGGCCGTGAAATCAAAAAAGCGACAGGTAAAACCCATCGCTCTCTTGCATCTTGATTCTTAACTCTTGATTCTATTAATCAATACAGCAAGTTATCATACGGATACCTATTCGTATGTATATCCTTAACATGTTCATATATCAAACTTCTAAACTCATCAATATTCTCCCGCTCGGTTGCTGATATAAATATTGCCGGGTTGTTGTTCTTTGCCATCCAGCTATGTTTAAAATCCTCCAGCGTCATGGTGTGTAATTCATCTTCGCTGTGTGTTTGTACCGGCTGATAGGCGTCTATCTTGTTAAACACCATAATGGTTTGTTTATCCAATGCGCCCAGCTCTCTCAGGGTATCATTTACAGCGCGTATATGGTCCTCAAAACTTGGGTGCGATACATCAACAACGTGGATTAAAATGTCAGCCTCGCGTACTTCATCTAAGGTAGATTTGAAACACTCCACCAGGTCATGCGGCAACTTGCGGATGAATCCAACTGTATCTGATAACAGGAAAGGCACATTTTCAATTACTACCTTACGTACCGTTGTATCCAGTGTAGCAAACAACTTATTCTCGGCAAATACATCCGATTTGGATAGCATATTCATAATAGTAGATTTACCCACGTTAGTATAACCCACCAGTGCCACGCGTATCATTTGCTGCCTGTTTTTGCGCTGCGTTTCGTTCTGTTTATCAATAGCCTTTAGCTTGTCCTTCAACAGGTCAATTTTATTCAGGATCAAACGCCTGTCCGTCTCAATTTGCGATTCACCCGGTCCGCGCATACCTATACCACCTTTTTGCCGCTCCAAGTGCGTCCATAAACGGGTAAGGCGTGGCAGCAGGTATTGCAGTTGCGCCAGTTCAACCTGTGTTTTTGCCTGTGCTGTTTTAGCGCGATTGGCAAAAATATCCAGTATCAGGTTGTTACGGTCTAATATCTTAACCTGTAGCTCATTCTCAATATTGCGCAGTTGCGATGGCGTTAACTCATCGTCAAACACCACCATGTCAATCTCTTCCTCTATTACAAAAGCTTTAATATCCTCTAAACGGCCCGAGCCTACAAACGTGGCACGGTCTGGCTTTTGCAGTTTCTGCGTAAACACCTTCACGGTTTCAGCTCCGGCTGTTTCCACTAAAAACTCCAGCTCCTCTAAATATTCTTTAGCACGTTCGTCGCTTTCGTTGGCGGTAATAACACCAACAAGCACAGCGCGCTCCTGCTTTATAGCAGTGTCATAAAATTTCTTTCTCATTCAGTAATGATCCTATCAATGGGAATGCCAATTAGCAAAGCCACATCTTGCGACAAAAATACACAAGTGCACAGCCATAGCCGACAAACATTCAATAATAAACTTAATTAATTAAAAATGGGATACTCCGATCCGGCTATTTGAGAATAGCTTGCCTTGGGGCCAAAGTATTAAACTATTGCAGTAATATTCATGATGGTGCAAAGATAAGGAATTATTGCGAAATTTGAAAAACAGAGCAGCCACACAGCATTTGAATATGAACGTAGAAAACGAGATCCACGACTATATTAAGAGTCAACCTGAAGCAAAGCGCATTGATATGCAAGACCTGCACCAGTATATACTTGATGTTTTGCCGGGTTGTAAATTATGGTTTGATAATGGCAAAAACAACGAAAACAAAACTGTTAGCAACCCCAATATAGGCTATGGATGTTACACCATAAAATATGCTGATGGAAAGACCAGGGATTTTTTTCAGATTGGTTTAAGCGCAAACACAAGCGGCCTTTCTGTGTATATCCTTGGTATAAAAGATAAGACTTACTTGCCTCAAACGTTTGGAAAGGAAATAGGTAAGGCTAGCGTAACCAGTTACTGTATTAAGTTTAAAAAACTAAAAGATATAAACCTTGAAGTGCTTAAAGCAGCCATACGCTTTGGCGTTGAAGCCACCGCTGAAAAATAAATATCAGATTTTCAATTTCAAATGATATAAATCCGAAATCGAAAATCCGATATCCGAAATTATTTCTTCTTATCCATCTGCTGCATTACATTCAAGCTCATCAGTTGTTTCATGGTTTGCTGCATGGAGTCGGTTGAGCCGTCCAGGAATATAACATTGCCCTCAGAGTTTTCCGCAAAATGCTTGATGGATTCTGTCCACATGGTAAATAGTATTACCGAGGTGTCCATGTGTGCCTGCTCCATTTCTTTAGCGGCTGCACTCATACCTTTGGCAACTTCCTGACGGAAAAGCGCCACGCCCTGCCCGCGCAATTGCGACGCCTGGCGCTCGGCCTCGGCAGATATCTTGATGGCGTTACCCTCGGCTTCGGCGGCTTTGGTTTTGGTGATCAATAAAGCCTGACCCTCGTTTTCGGCAGCTGCCTTTAGATTGTTTGATGCTACCACCTGGCTCATCGATTTCATAATCACCTCGTCAAAAGTAATATCGTTTAATTGCAGATCCTGCAAATGATAACCCCAGCCTTCCAGTATCAAATCCAGTTGCTCTTTAACGTGTTCAACAATATCACGGCGCAGTATCAATACTTCCGACTGGCGTTTGGTTGCCACAAAGGCACGGATAGAACCTTCTACAGTACGGATAAGTGCCTGCATTAAATTGCGCTCGTCGACAAACTTAAAGGCAACGTTCTTTATGGTTTCTTCCTGCTGATCCAGCACAGAGAACAGTATCATCGCTTTAAAATATACGTTGGCCTGGTCAAACGTAACAGCCTGGAACTCCAGCTCGACTGATCGATTCTGTATAGATATTTTAGAGTAGATGGCCTCTATAAGGGGGATCTTGAAATTAAGGCCCGGCGTTAGTATTCTACGGTATTTGCCAAATACGGTAATTACTGCAATAGTGCCCTGTTTTACAGTCACAAACGAAGAAAAAAGTATTATCAATATGATAAATACTAATATAAAAGTTACTATCTGGCCTTGCATTTATATATGTTTTAAGTACTAGGTTAGGTTATTTAGATTAATTGGATTGTAATTTGTTTCTAAAAATAATGAATAATTTTTAGATGTAACCTATGAACGTAAAACGAACTTTTGGCACAATACTATCAGTATTAGGCATTATTGGCCTTATTTATACCGGCGTTATGATTATACAACGCGACGGTGATGTTGTTAACCTTACTGTGATAGGGGTAATAAGTTTGATCTTTTTTTTGACGGGGATAGGCTTAGTGCGCAACACCAAAGACGAGGCTTAGCTTTTACCTTACAATTGTGAGCATGCCTGTTTCTGATATAGCCAATTTGCTATCGGGAAAGTCAGCAGCAGTAAGCCATTTTATGCGTTTAGCAGCCCGGTGCAATGTATCGGGCTCAACACGCCTTTCCCTGCTTTGCTTAGCCGAAATGATGTTACCGCTTAAAAATTCGCCTTTGCGGTTAACATAAACTTTTAACAGCGGCGCAATGCCTGAAACACCATCAATGCCTACACCACGGTAAGTGCAAAAATTACCCAGGCTATAGGCTATCAGTCTGTCTTTATAAATTTCCATTGCCCTGCTTACATGCGGGCCATGACCCAATATTATATCAGCTCCACTATCAATGGCGTTATGCGCAAAAGCGCGCAGATCTCCGCGCCGCTCACCAAAGTAAGATTCGCCGGCAGCTGCCACATGTTCAAACTCCGGCCCTTCAGCTCCGCCGTGAAACGATACGATCACTACATTGCAACGCTGTTTCAAATTGCTGATGATCTTGGCAGCACCTTTCATATCAAGAATTGATAGGGTGTGACTGTTAGGTGCAAATGCGCAGAACCCATATTTTACACCCTTTATTTCAAACTCGGTTGAAGGATGTTCTAACAAGCCCGCATGATGTATGCCGCAGCTGTCTAAAGCATTTACGGTGCTATTACGTCCCGCTTGTGCAAAGTCGCCAATGTGATTGTTAGCAAGGCTCAATACATCAAATCCTGCTTCCTTTAAAATCCCGCAATATTTAGCCGGCATCCTAAATAAATACGCTTTGCTTTTTAAATGCAGTTTATAATGTGCAGGTTGGCCGCCGTCAAGCAAGGTGCCTTCAAGATTACCAAAAGCAACATCAGCATTTTGCAAATGTTGCTTTACATAATTAAAACTATTTAAGGCGCTATCAGGGGATAAAGTGTTATTGTCGGGATATGAGGTCCCCAGCATTATATCGCCAACAGCGGCAATGCAAACAGAATCGGGCAATTTTAGGGGTGGGGGTGTTTGTGCCGCAATTTGAGCTGTCGATACGCTTTCTTTCACTATCGGCTGTGCCGCTTCGCAGCCCAGAATGAGGCATGTACAACCCATAATAGCAATAAAAAGATTTAGGCGACTTGTCATATGGGCAAAAAAAATCCTTTCACTAAAAAGCGAAAGGATATATCAATATTAACGATACAATATACTATTGTACTTGATCTTCGGTAATTTCTAATTCTTTTTTGAAAGACGCTAATAAACGACCGCCTTTATAAAAGTAACGGCTGTAATAATTATCATCAAGGCTGCTAATTGCCACACCGCGCGAAGAGGCGTGTGCAAAACGGTTATCACCTAAATAAATACCAACGTGCGATATGCTGCGGCTATGTATTTTGAAGAAAACCAGGTCACCTTCTTTCAACTCAGTTTTTTTAACCGGGCTAACCATGCTGAAAATATCACGTGAGTTACGTTTTATATCCAGGTTAAAAACCTGATCATATAGTTGCTTTGTAAAAGCAGAACAGTCAATTCCTTTTTTAGTAGCTCCGCCAAAACGGTAAGGGGTACCTATCCAATCATACACAAAGTTAAACAGCTTCATGTTTGATGTTGCATTAAGCGCAACACCCATAATTTGCGATAAATAATCTTTTGCTAAACTTTCTTGCTCTTCCGGAGCCTTTTCCGTTGCCTGACTTGGAACGGTTTTTGTCTGTGCCTGAACGGCTAAAACGCTGAAAAGTAGGGCAATCGCCAGTAATGTTTTCTTCATTTAGTCCTTGTTTCGTTTTGTTTTTTAATGATTTTGTTCATTAAATGATACACTCCGGATCAGGTTGCCCACAAAACTATTCATATTTTTCAAAAAACCAAATACTTTATTGCTTATTTAACAAAAAATTAACTTTCAACAATTGTTAAAATGCAAAAGTTATAATACTGTCAGGTTTGTATTAGCTCGCCCAATTTGCAATCAATTTTGAATGATTCGGCAAATAAAAGTGCCGATATTATATTGTTACCTAAACTATAACGTTTAAGCAAATCAAAAGCAATCTTTTTACGTGTCGTTTTCGGTTTTTTGGGATATATAATTAGATTTGCGCATTAATCTGCAAACGGAAGATTTATAAATGAGTTCAATCGAAATAACTAAAGACACTTATCTGATGTGGTACGAAGCTATGCTGTTAATGCGTAGGTTCGAAGAAAAGGCAGGACAACTATACGGTCAGCAAAAAATCAGAGGCTTTTGCCATTTGTACATAGGTCAGGAAGCCGTTTTGGCCGGGGCCATGTCTGTAATGAAAAAGGGGGATAGTATGATCACCGCCTACCGCGATCATGCGCATGCTATTGCCCAGGGCATAAGCTGCAACGCTATAATGGCCGAGCTGTATGGCAAAGCAACCGGATGCTCAAAAGGTAAAGGTGGCTCCATGCACATGTTTAGTAAAGAGCATCATTTTTATGGTGGCCATGGTATAGTTGGCGGCCAAATACCACTAGGTGCAGGTGTTGCCTTTGCAGAAAAATTTAAAGGTACCGACTTTGTTAACGTTGCTTACATGGGTGACGGCGCGGTGCGCCAGGGCGCATTGAACGAAACCTTTAACATGGCTGCCCTTTGGAAGCTGCCCGTTATATTTATTTGCGAGAACAATGGTTACGCAATGGGTACTTCAGTACAGCGTACCACTATACAAACTGATATATACAAACTGGGCTTGCCTTACGGTATCCCGTCATCAGCTGTTGATGGTATGGACCCTATTGCTGTACATGCGGCAATGGATGAGGCTGTTTCCCGTGCCCGTGCCGGCGAAGGCCCTACATTCCTGGAGATGCGTACCTACCGTTATAAAGGTCACTCTATGTCTGATCCGCAGAAATATCGTACTAAAGAGGAATTGGAAAGCTATAAAGCGAAAGATCCTATTGAAACGGTTAAAGCAGCTATTGAAAAGAACAAGTATGCTGATGAGAAGTGGTTTGAGGATATGGACGCGAAAATAAAAGCTGAGGTTGACGAAGCTGTAAAATTTGCAGAAGAGTCGCCATGGCCTGAAGCAACGGAGCTTTATACCGACGTTTACGTACAAAAAGATTACCCATACATTAAAGACTAAGCTAATTATTGAATTAATGGATTATTGATTTGTTGAATTTTAAATCAATTAAAACATTATTCAATATCATTTTGCTAATCACTAATTCAATAACTCACTAATTCAATAATTATACAATGGCCGAAGTAGTTAAAATGCCGAAAATGAGCGACACCATGACTGAGGGTGTTTTAGCAAAATGGCATAAAAAAGTTGGCGACAAGGTAAAATCGGGCGATGTGCTGGCCGAAATAGAGACTGATAAAGCCACAATGGATTTTGAATCATACCAGGACGGCAGCCTTTTATACATTGGTATTGAAGAAGGACAAGCGGCGCCTGTTGATACCGTTATAGCTGTAATAGGCAAAGAGGGCGAGGATTATAAAGCATTGCTTGAAGGTGCTGCTGCCCCTGCCGAGAAAAAAGAAGAAGAAAAAGCCCCTGCGGCTACAGCTGATAAAGCGCTTGCTGCTACACCTGCACCTGCTGCTAAAGTTGATCTTTCAAGCATCCCTGCAACTGTTATCCGTATGCCTGCCTTGAGCGATACAATGACAGAAGGTGTTATCAATAAATGGAACTTTAAGGTTGGCGATAAGGTAAAATCAGACGATTCATTGGCTGATGTTGAAACTGATAAGGCCACCATGGAAGTAGTTGGTTACGAAAGTGGTACACTATTATACATTGGCCCTAAAGAGGGTGAAGCTGCTCCAGTTAATGGCATTATAGCTATTGTAGGTAAAGAGGGTACTGATATTACGCCGCTATTGCAAGATAGTGGCAGCGCTTCTGCTGCTGAAACTAAACCAGCCGAAGGCGCTGAAGCACCTGCTGCGGAAAGTGCTCAAGCTGCTGAAGAAGCTTCTGAGGGTTCTGACGATAGCCGCGTAAAAGCATCGCCATTGGCCCGCAAAATGGCTAAGGACAAAGGCATCGATCTTACTGCTGTTAAAGGCAGCGCAGAGGGTGGCCGTATTGTTAAAAAAGATATAGAAGACTTTAAACCGGGCGAAGGGAAAGCCGCTGCTCCTGCAGCTGCATCGGCTCCTGCTGAGGCCGCACCTGCTGCTAAACCAGCCGCGGCACCTATAACTTTACCAACCTTTACCGGCGAAGAGAAATTTACCGAAAGACCGGTTACACAAATGCGCAAAGCAATCAGCCGCCGCTTAAGCGAGAGCTTATTTACCGCGCCGCATTTTTATGTAACCATGTCTATTGATATGGATCAGGCTATTGAGGCCCGTACCAAGATCAACGCGGTTGCCCCTGTTAAGATCTCATTTAACGATTTTGTGGTTAAAGCCTGTGCCGTTGCCTTAAAACAACACCCGGCAATTAACTCAGCTTTCCAGGGTGATAAGATCCGCACTAACGAGCACGTTCATATTGGCGTAGCTGTTGCAGTTGACGAAGGCTTGCTGGTTCCGGTTATTAAATTTGCTGATGGTAAATCTTTAACCCATATATCTTTAGAGGTTAAGGATCTGGCCGGTAAATCAAAAAGTAAAAAATTACAGCCTGCCGAAATGGAGGGCTCAACGTTTACCATATCTAACCTAGGTATGTTTGGTGTTGACGAGTTTACGGCTATCATTAACACACCTAACGCGTGTATTCTTGCGGTAAGCGGTATACAGGCTGTACCGGTTGTTAAAAACGGCGCTGTTGTACCAGGCAATGTTATGAAAGTAACCTTAAGCAGTGATCACCGTGTGGTTGACGGCGCTTTGGCAGCCGCATTCCTGCAAACTCTGAAATCATTGTTAGAAGAGCCGGTTCGGTTACTGATATAAGTTAGAGAATCAAGAAACAAGAGTCAAGAATCAAGATAGGGATAGCGGTGGGTTTTAACTCATCGCTATTTTGTTTTAGAGCGAAATTACATGGAAATACACGACGATAAAATTTTCAACAGCCAAAGCTTCGCAGGGCAAACTACCCGTGGCGGCGAGTTCAATAACTGCACTTTTAAAAAATGCGACCTTAAAGAAAGTGAATTTGCACAGGCAAAGTTTATTGATTGTGTTTTTGAAGATTGCGACCTGTCAATGATGAAGTGGGACCGATCAACGCTTAACAATGCTGTATTTAAGAGGTGTAAAATACTAGGTGTAAACTTTAGCCAATGTGCCGATTTTCTGTTCGCGGTTGAATTTGATGCCTGCATTTTAGATTACTCGTCGTTTATGGGCAAAAAGATGCTGAAGACAAAGTTTGTAACATCGTCATTAAAAGAAACCACCTTTACGCAAGCAGATCTGAGCGGGTCTGTATTTGATGAATGCAATTTGTTGGATACCGTTTTCAGGCAAACCAATCTCACTTCGGTTAACTTCAGCACCGCTTATGATTTTATAATTGAGCCTGAACTGAACACCTTAAACAAAGCCATTTTCGCCACCCATAGCTTGCCGGGATTGCTGCATAAGTATAATTTGAAGATTGTCTAACCCATTTTTGAACGCGCTGCCCTCATTTCATAAATCCCCCAAAAACAGTTAGTTTTGTTAATCCGTGAAGTTTTTTACCAAACCAGTTAGGCCTGATGATGCAGATGATAACGAGCTGCTAAACCGATATCGCGAAAGCGGCGATCTGGCTGTGTTAGGTAGGTTGTATCAAAAATATATGCAGCTTGTTTATGGGGTTTGTTTAAAATACCTGCAGGACGAAGAACCATCAAAAGATGCAGTAATGGCAATTTTTGAAGAGCTGGTAACCAAGGTAAAACAGCATGAGGTGAAGCAGTTCAGGAGCTGGTTATATGTGTTGGCGCGTAATTATTGTTTAATGCAATTACGCTCCGGCAAAAAAATGGAAACAGTTGGTTTGGATGACTTTATGGAATTTAACCCTGTTTTGCATCCTGAAGATAACAACAGGGAAGAAGCGCTTACCGCTTTAGAAAAATGCATGGATAAATTGATCCCCGCGCAAAAACAAAGCGTTGATCTGTTTTATTTAAAAGAGAAATGCTATAAAGAAATAGCCGACTTAACCGGTTTTACACTTAACGAGGTTAAAAGCTATATACAAAACGGTAAACGCAACCTTAAAATTTGTTTAGAGAGAAGCAGTGGATAGCAGGAACGCCGACATATTGCAAATTAAAAAGTACCTGGAAGGGAAGCTGGATACGCGTGCGATGTACGAGCTGGAACGCCGCGCCCTTGACGATCCCTTTTTGATGGATGCGATGGAGGGTTATGAAACTGCCGGGAACCAAAGCAAGGCTTCTGCAGATCTTTCTGCTACTTTGCAGCATCGTTTACAAAAGCCAAAAGGGCGTATCATTTCTTTAAGTACGCTGGCTATGGCAGCTTCGGTTATAGCGGTGTTGGGTGTTGGCGGTTGGTGGATAATGTCGCGCCCGGCGATAGATAAGGCTCAGATTGCCGCGCATGTAGAAACTGATCATACCTCGGTTACTCCATCTCCGCTTGTTAATGAACCGCAGATCGTCATCAATAAAGATTCCCTTTTAGCTTCGAATAACAGGCCTAAAGCGATATTAAGATCCCCAGTACAATCACTGCAACGTACCTATTATAACAAATCCGAAGGAAACGCCTACGATGTGCCGGTAACCTCCGACGAAACAGCTGAAATTGCTTCATCTGGTGTACGGGACAATAACCTGTTTGAAGACGCTCAGGCGCCGGTAAGTGCCCGCGCAAAGAAAGATTCAGTGCCGTTTAACGAAATGGTTGTGATGGGCTATGCTAAGCAACGCAGCAAAGCGCAAACTGATGTTTTAAAAGAGCAAACAATTGCGGCGGCAAAAGCTGCGCCTTCTACAGTTGTATCGGCCACCATAAAGGGAAAAGTATTAAGCGAGGACGGCCAGCCATTGCCTGGTGTTTCCGTTAGGGCGGGGAACAATGCCAGCTCCACGTTTACCGATAAAGATGGCGCGTATACACTAAATATTGACAGCCTTAATACAAATATTAGCTATAATTATATAGGTTACCGTGCGCGGACCGTAGATGCTAAAGATGCGCCGGCTAAAGTGATGCTTGAGCCGGAACAGATGACGTTAAACGAAGTGGTGATAGCCAGGCCGGAAGGAACACAGCCGGATGCACAACCTAAATATGGTTGGGACAACTTTCAAAAATATCTAAATGCCAATTCAGTATTACCTAACGGAAAAACAGCCAGTTCAAGGGTTAGTTTCACCGTTCAAAAGGACGGCTCACTAAGTAACTTCGAGATCAATAAAGCGGATAATGATATCGCGGGGCAAAAAGCCATCCAGCTCATAAAAAACGGTCCTGAATGGGTGGGAAGTCCGAAGGGACAGCCGAAGAAAATAACCGTAACGGTTAAATTCCACAAACCCGAAAAATGATAGATTACATTGTGCGTTTGTTTCTATCAGCGTAGCCAAATACTTTTTGCAGTAAAGGCGTTGTACGGAAACTAATGTTCTGGCGTATTTTAAGTTCTTCCTGCGCTATCTGGTAAAACACTCCCTCAACGGCTTTCTGCGTAACATATTCGCCTATATCCGGGTTCAGTTTAGTTACCAGCGGTATTTTATTATAAGCGGTCACCGCATCCGTATAATAACGGGTAGCGCCCACTTTGCTCAAACTTGTTTGTATTACGGGCTTAAATTGATTCACCAATTCGGTAGTGGTGGTGCGTTTAAAATATTGCGTGGCGGCATCCTGGCTGCCTAACAGAATATTGGTAACGTCCTGCAAGGTCATTTGCTTTACAGCGCTTACAAATATGGGTTTTGCTTGTTTAGCGGCATCTTCGGCAGCGCGGTTAAGTGATAGTATCACATTATCAGCCAGTTTGCCTAAACCAATACTGCGTAAGGTACTTTCAGCTTTACGTGCCTCGGGCGGAAACAATATTTTAACGGCTGCATTGGCAAAAAAGCCATCCACCGCTGATAGCTGCTCGGAACTGTTATTTGATGCCAGCTCAAGGGCTT
>CBFGNU010000003.1:0-45465 GCA_965650195.1 uncultured Mucilaginibacter sp.
GGGCTACCGGTATGGTGGGCGAAGGGGTTCTGATGGAGTGCCTGCAAAATGATGCTGTGAGTGAAGTACTAGCAGTTAGCCGGAGACTTTACAATATAAGCCATCCGAAGTTAGAACAGCTTATAGTGCCTGATATGTTTGACCTAAGTGACGTAGATTATAAACTAACTGGTTATGATGCCTGTTTTTTTTGCGCGGGAGTAAGTTCATTAGGCCTTAAAGAGCTGGAGTATACACACATTACGTATGATTTGACACTTAATTTTGCCAAAACATTGGTGACAGTTAATCCGCAAATGACATTTATTTATGTTTCCGGATCGCATACGGACAGCACCGAAGTGGGGCGCATAATGTGGGCCCGCGTAAAGGGTCGTACGGAAAATGATCTTGCCCGATTACCTTTCAAACGCGTTTACAATTTTCGCCCCGGACTTATGCGCGCGACGCAGGGACAGAAGAATCTTCCGGCTATTTACAAGTATCTCTCGTGGCTTTTTCCGTTGATAAAGTCAATTGCACCAAACGGAGCAAGTACACTTGCCGATGTAGGCCGCTCTATGATAAAAAGCGTAATAAATGGATATCCGAAGGGTACATTAGAGATTTCAGATATCAATAAACTGGCCCAAAGTAAAATTTAGTTTTTCAGGATATAGAAGAACATGTCTGATCGGACAGAAAAACCGAGTGACTTGTACAGATCAATTGCACGGTTATTATCGTGTTTTACATGTAGGTAAGGTATATCAGACGCCGCTAAAATTCGATTGATCTGTTTGGTAAGTAATTGCCGGGCATAACCTTTACCTATTTGATCGGGATGCGTACAAACAGCACTCACTTCGGCATAATTAAAAGCGTGCATGCGTTGTCCCGCCATAGCTATTAGTTTGCTATTTTTAAAAACCCCCTGATAGTGACCAAACTCAATAGTACGCATGTTAAACGGACCGGGATTGGTGAGTTTTGCCAAATTTACCATGTCTGCGCAATAAGCAGTTGATAGCGCAATAGTTGTGTGAATATGATCGTCTTTTACTGGAATGCTATTGTGAACCAGTTGCAAACCATGTACACAGGCTATAATTTTCCACGGCGCAGGTATGTCAAGCTGTATTGGGGTGGCAAAAAAACTTATTCTTTTGTCGGATAGCATTTCGTATAACTCAATAAAACTATCTGCAGTACTTTCACGCAACGCAACAAAAGGCGACACCTCGCTATTGAAATATTTCACCCTGTCATTGCCCTCGCCAAGATGGTAATTGCCTGAGTTGAGCGCATGCCATACCGGGTTGTTTAATACATTATCCATATGCTATTTGCTGTTGCCGAACCGGGTAAATAAGGTAACCTGCATAACATTGTTAATAATATATGCTTTCGCCTGTTGCGAATACTGGTTTAGATAGCCCGCCTCTACGTCAACTTTTTTGCTAAAGCGGCGTCCTATTCCAATAAACGCCCGGTTTTGATCAAAAAAGTGATTGTTTACCTTTTCCTTGTTTTGCACATTTACAAATACTTCGTTGGCTAATGCAAGATAAGTTCCATGTGTAAAAGGCTTCTCGTTACTATTGATAGGAATTGCCGCTCTTATAAAATATCTGAAACGTTGAGAAAATACGCTTTGCTGTGTCGCGGTTTCGCCTAAAAACCGCTGTTCAAGCCTAAAACGATGTGTTATTTGTGTATTAACGCCCGTAGGTTGCACAATTGTTAATTGTTCAAATGCCCGATTTTCGGGTCGGAATGTTTTAACATCACCAGATCGGCCGCTGGTGCCTATATAAGCATAGCCTACGGCTACATTTTTATTGTCAAAGTAATAATTGATAGAAGGCCTCAATAAAACTGTTTTAAGATAGTCCACATGATTACCAGAGCGCAGATGTCCGTCAAAAGACGCTCCCCAGTGCTTGTCGAATCTTTGTGTGTGAAACCAGCCAACCCAGCCCGAAAGCTCATTGGTTTGCGCATTTGCGATGCCAACGGCAGCTAACTGAAAAAATACAATGCACAATAGTAACCTAAATTTCATAATGTGATGTTATGGAAAAACTATCTGCAAGTATAATAAACATCACAAAAACCATCGTACTTATTAAAATAAAAGTGCCTATTTGTGCTTAAATATGCTACGCAACTTTTCCATCAGCCCATCGGTTTCAGTTTTTTCGTCGCCGCAGCCCAGCAAAAAGCCATAGGGTTTGAGTACCTCAAAATGATCACAAAATATTTTGATCATCCCGAAAATAGGCACCGCGAGCACCATGCCGGGCAGCCCCCATACCGCTTCGCCAATAACGATAGCAAGGATGGTAAACAACGGATTTAAGTTAACACCTCTGCCCACCACCAGCGGCTCTAATACATACGATTGTATAAACTGTACCAAGCCGTAGGTAAAGACAATACCGGCTATTAGCCCTAAATCGCCGCCTTGTACAACGCCCATTAAAACTGTGATGGCGGTGCCGGTTAAGTTGCCCACAAAAGGTATTATTTCCAGTGTGCCGCAGAGGATGGCAAAAAAAATGGCGTATTTAACCCCAACTATAGAGAAGCCGATGGAATACATTATCCACAACGTAAGTATCATTTTCGTTAGGCCGGTAAGGTATTGCTGCGACACCTCGCCGGCACAATGCGCCATATCGGCAAAATTGCTGCGTTGCGATGCCGGAACCGCCTTTTTGAGGAACTGCATAAGGTGATCTCTGAAAAACATCAGTAAAAAGATATATACCAGCACCAATATGCCATTTAACAATACACTGGTTATAAAACCGGTGACCTGGCTTATCAGCCCCCCGGACCCTTCCTGATTAACCTGTTCTACGATCTCGTTCTGCTGATTTCTGTTTATGCCCGTGTGCGAGCTGATGAAATATTGAAGCTTGCGCGTCATGTTCATTATCCGTTCTTCAATATTATTCATGTCATCCATTAATGACGAGAGCTGCCAGGACAGCAGGCCAACTATTGCGGCAATGGTTAACAGCAACAGTAAAATACAGGCAATAACGGCCACTGCACGGTTAACGCCTGCTTTCTCCATGCGGCGGCATACGGGGATCAACAACATGGCTAATACAAATGCGAAGGCCAACGGCACTAATACCGGCTTGGCTACATACAGCACTGCCGTACCTGCAATGATAATAAACAGCACCTGGCTAATGCGCGGCAGATAAGCGGATGACGTTTGTGGCATGGTAGGGTTAGCCGTTTCGGTTTAAAGGGTGAATGTTTTAATAAACATTCTAATGCCAAACATGTTTGATACATAACATCGTGCAAATTAATGCGCTTTGAAAGCCAATAAGACATGAGAATTAAAAGCCTTATAATACCCTCGGTAATTGCTATTACCCTGGCAGCATGCACGTCGCGGGAGGACAAGCAGAGCATTGGCGACACCGTGGTTAACGCCGATACCCTTGCTAAACCAACTGAGGTTGAGGCAACTTCCATGTGTTTTTTGCGGACCGAGGGGAAAGACAATAAGGATACCACCAGTATTGAACTGGTTATTAAGGATAATAACGTAACCGGGCAGATGTACTGGCACCCTTTTGAGAAGGATAGCCGTAAGGGCGCATTGAACGGAACGCTGAAAGGCGATACCGTTTACGCCATTTGGACCTTTATGCAGGAAGGTATGCAGGATACCCTGGGCCTGCAGTTTTTAATTGCCGGCGACAACCTGATGCAAAAGCCCCTCAAATTAAACACCCAAACAGGCCGGCAACAAACAGATAACGCGGCTGGATTTACGCTTTTACACCACCCAAGCATTAGTTTGAAGAAGTAAGTTTTTAAGAGGATGAGTAAGCGTTAATGGGTTGCTTCTGTTGCAGAAAATATATGCAACAAAAGCAACACTTTGCAACACCACTTTTTATAAAGTATTTACTGTTAATGTTTTACAATTATTTAGTGTTTGAACATGCAACACTTTGCAACACACTTATTCGTCAGCAAGATTAGCTGTAAATTTTAGTTAATTCTTTGATTTTCAATTATATTATGAGGTGATAAATTTTATGGTTAAGCCGCAACACTAATTTGTGTAAAGTGTAAGCTTTTTTCAGGCCGGTACCAGTCAGATTATTTCGTTGAATCAGGCGTAGCCGGTAATGCTAAGGAGCCTCGCCTCCGTGCTCATCGTGCTTGCGGGGTTTTATTTCTGACTGCATAAAGTCTTTTTCGTACTTCTTTTCGTCTTTAACATTCCGCCTTATCATCCATCCCACCAAAATCAGCAGAAGTATCAAAACCGGCACTACCCACCAATAATTTATAGCTGTTTCCATAAGCTTTAACGTATATATTCGTCACAAAATCGACAGTTCTTTTAACTTTAACGTTATATTAATGTTAATTTATTATGTCTTAACAATCGGCTAAACAACGGGCAGCTCTTCCTGATCTTTTTCTCCGGCATTTACTTTCACGGCACCCCACTCTTCGTAGCTGTAGTTACCATGCGGATAGGGCACAATAAATGTTTCGCGCACCCGCGATGACATTTTAAAATAGGGTATCCATATTGCGGCCGCTATTATAGACCGGATAACACTTCGCACCACATTTTCGTCCAATTTATTGGCGATAAGGTAAGCGGCACCTGCATCAAATGCCATAAATGCTGCCGATGCCAGAAAGAACCACGTAATATATTTGGGCAATATGTCGCGCTTATTGAGTAATAGTATCAAACAAAATACGGTGTAACACAGTAATATGGTGTTAAATATGGTCTCAAAAACCACCAAAAATTTGATCCAAAATTCATTTTTGGCGCCGTTAAGGCCTTGCCACAGATCCAGGTTGAAATAGCGGGCATCTATTAGCGTCCCAAGTGCTAAAACGGCGTTTGCGCCTAAACCAATAGCCACTATTATAAGCCAGCCGCCAAGCGGTACAAATGTTGCTCCCGTTTCAAAAACTACCTCGGGGGTTTTTATATGATAAATGTAGAAGAAGATGCCTGCTGCTGCCAGCCCGAAAGCTACAACCAACAGTACCGTCCAATAGTTAGTGTTGTAAGTAGAACTAACATCTCCCGGCAGGTAATTAAACGAGTAGCTGAGCTCGTTATCCTTTATGTTTTTAACATCAGCATTGTACTGATCTAATTGTTCAACCGGAATATAATTCTTCAAATAGCTGAAACGGTAATTTAAAACCAACGTATCCTTAGCCGCGCTTATATGCGATTGAAAATTGTAGGCATCTGCTTTTATTTCTTTAGTATAATCAGTCACATTCCATCCCGAAGGCAGGGTTACGCGTATGGTGTAATCAATTTTGCAGGGAAAGTTTACCGTTCGGGGGTATTTGTTTTTAACATTTGTGCTTGTCAGCTGATTGCTGATGAAATTAGCATAAAGCCCTGCTTCCAGCCTGCCGCTTTCCTTATTTTTGGCGGCAAAATCAGGCAGCAAATAATGTTCAATTACTACTATCTCATTCGCGTCTTCGCTGTCATAAACCATTACTGAGTCTGCCGATTCTATTTTAGGATAGATGCGCGCATAGTAGTCCAGGTAATTCTTTTCGGTTTCGGCCATACTGCTGCCCGCCAGTATGCTCCTCATGTTGTCGGCCTCATTCAGGGTATAAGCAGTCCGCACATCCAGTGCTACCTTACTTGTATCTCTCGGGATGTAATATTCTTCCAGGTAAGTTATCTGACCGGTTGTTGCGGCAGGGATATTGGCAATGGCATTACTGCCCGGCTGTAAAATAAGCCCCTGCCCGTATTGCGGAAAGTATATTTTTGTGCCTGTACCACGCTGATACGCTATGGTAGCATCAACCCAAACAGGTATTTGATTTACAACGGCCCTAACCACAGCATGGTTAAATACAGATGGCGAGGGCAGATACTGATCTGTTTTGATACCCGCATAGGTGCTTATAAGCGCCATATTGGCTTCTATACCGGCGGCATTTAAAATAGATACCAGCAGTAATGATTTGTCTTTACAATCGCCATAGCGTTGGTTATAAACCTTTTCGGGATCATTGGCGCGGTGCGAGTATTCGCCAATTTCTACACCCATATATCTCACTTCGTCCTGCACCAGTTTTACAGCGGCCCTAAAGTAATCCCCTTTGTTTTTTGTTGATGCTTTAATTGCGGCTACCCGTTCGGCTAGTTTGCCGGTAAGCGCTCGTGGCTGGTTTATTTTTAAACCCCAGGCGGCAACTTCTGCCCAGTCTTTATAATCGCTTACCTGTACATAGCCGTAGCTGGTATACCATCCCGGCTGGTTGTCGTAATCAGTTGCAGCCGGTACCTGAAAGTTTTCCCATTCATAACATGTTACCCCGTTTTTACTATAAGTTTTGGTTGCGGGTACTTTGTTAAAGCTTTTAAAATTTAACTTGCGCGTAGGCGCGGCAAGTATGGCATTGTATAAATGCGCCACAGGCTGCGATACCTGCAGGTAAATATTTTCAGAAAAATGATCGCCGAAAATGGGATTGCGCCCGGTTAAGGTATAGGCATATTCAATCCGGTCGCCTTTCCGTATATCATCCAATATGCAATAAGCAGAAAAAGTTCCCTGGTAAATAAATTTTGAAAGGTCTTTCTCGTCAGCTATTACTTTAAATAAACTTGCCGATAAGCGCCTTTGCGGTTTATTGTTGCGCCAAATTATTATTTCGTGCAGGTCAAGCCGTTCATAACTCGGGTCAAAGCCAATGCTTATCTCAGATCCGTTTTGTATCCCTGCTTCTGATACTATTTGCCGTTCAATGTGTACATAATGAGCCTTTTTTTCAACGTTTATCTGTTCTTCCATCAGCCTGTAGAAATAACCATTCTCAATATTGCGCTGGGCTATCGCCTTATCGTATTGCGGACAATGGTTTAACCAATTGGGTTTTGGCGAGATGTGAACGCTTGGTGTTGCAGCCCATGTAAGGTTTGCACAGAACAGCACTACCGCTAAAAGGCTATAAAAAAGTGAAAAAGGTTTCTGCAACATGTTGGGATGAAAATAAATAAAAATCAGCTATTTAATAGCAATGTGGGCAAATCCTTTTTATTAGTATTTGTTAACTTACACCATGCAAACAAGCAAAACATACAACTCAGGTATTGACGGTCGATTGGTAGTTATCATATCGGTTATTTTATTGTCGATAACTATTGGGATAATGGTGAAGGGAGACTGGAAAGGCGCATTGATCCTGACACCCATTGCGGCTTTTATTATACATATTTTAACCGGTACCAGGTATACCATCACCGGAACCACATTAAAGGTCAAAGCCGGATTTATTATAAATATCTCTGTAGATATAATGACCATTAAAGCCATTAGCGAAACCGACAGCATATTGAGCGCTCCGGCTACTTCGTTAGACAGGCTTGAAATTACCTACAATAAGTACGATAGCGTGGTTATATCACCTAAAAACAAAGCTGAGTTTATAAGCGATATTCTTGCTATTAACAGCCAGGTTGCTGTTACTTATAAAAAATGAAAACTTAAAATTTGTCGAAAAAGCATTATCTATAATTAAAAACTTAGTTAGTATATTGCATTAACAATTAGCTTATAAACCAGGGCTAAATTTGCCAATGCCCCGCACACTTAAATCCTATCAGCGTTGCTGCCTTTTGTTGCTGCTTTTTATAACATGCGGTGGGTTATCATTTGCGCAAACCATTACCGGCAGGGTTATCGATTCTGCAAGTAGCAGGCCCATATCCAATGCAAGTGTTTATTTAAATGGATCATCAACCGGTACTACAACCAATGAGCAGGGCGAGTTTACACTACGTGCTAAAGCAGGCAATCTACCCTTAATAGTTAGCTGCATAGGTTATGAGTCTGAAACGATAACAAAATATGGCAGTCAGTCATTGGTGGTGCGCTTAGCGCACCGGGCAATGATGTTAAAAGAAGTAACCATTGGCGGCATGCCGCGCGAAAAGATGCTGGCTATGTTTTTAAAGGAATTTTTAGGTGAGCCTGCCGATGAGTGTACAATAAGCAATACCGATGACCTTAATTTTAGTTATAGCAAAAAGGCAAACAGGTTACGCGCCACGGCAGAAAAGCCGCTACTGATAACTAACAAACGGACCGGCTATAAGCTAACGTACTTTTTGAAGACCTTTACGCATGGCGACACCACCCGTATACTGGGCAACTATTTTTTTGCGGAGGATACAGCCGGCTATAAGCAGGCAGAGCTGCGCAAGATCTATAAAAACCGGGAGAAGTATTATTACGGGTCGAAAATGCATTTTATCCGTTCGCTTTGGCAAGGTAACCTGAAGAAGAACAAATTTGAATTATATAATAACTTGTATTATGGAAATACTGCAATCCCCGCTGAGTTAGTTGTTTCTACTTATCAAAACCAAAAATACTTTACCTACGCCAATACAATATATATTGTTTACCGCAATAAGACCAGCGACGCAACAGCACTAAAATTGACTGCCGGAAAAGCGGCGGGCATTATAGATAGCGACGGTTTTTACGACCCTGAGTTTTTTTGGGGTGGCGGAATGGCCGGGCAGCGTATGGCGCAATTGCTCCCTTTTGAATACATACCTGGTAATGAAAGCCAACCTGAAATAATAGACGAACCGCCGGCAAAACGGCCCATGTTTGATTCGCTACTCAATTTGTATGCGGCTAAACACCGCTCGCCCTTGTTATTTATGCACTTTGACAAAAACGTTTATTCTAACAATGAGAACGTTTGGTTTACAGGATATTTGCTTGATAATATTGATAATTCTAAATACAAAACGCTGTCGTTGGCGCTTGTTAAAGATGATGATAGAAGTGTTTTAATGGAGGACAGGTTTGTGGTAGCAAACGGATTTTGCTTTGGCAACACCAACATCCCCGATTCTGTAAGGGCCGGTACTTATACCTTTGTTGCTTATGGTAATCGCTTAGAAAATAACCAGCCCGATATTATTTTTACGCAGCAGGTAACCATTAAAACCGGCAACCAGCAAACATTTAACGCGTCGCTTAACCCCTTGGATACAGGGGCAACAGTAGCCAACCAAAAGGTAATGCTGCTGGTGAATTTTATGAATGAGAAGTCGCCGCCGTCGTCTGTTCCCGTTACCTATTATGTTGGCGATGCACGTAAGCCTGTAACCACAGGGGCCGTAAAAACAGCTCTGGGTCAGTACATCTTTAATATCCCATCTAATTTATTAAGCGCAGCTAATAACAAGCTTAACGTGCAGGTAAAGTATAAAACTGAGGTGCAGGATATCAGCATAGCGCTGCCCGTACCGCCGCAGCCTGCGCAAGTGCATTTTTACCCCGAAGGTGGTAACCTAATAAATGGTGTTGTTAATATTGTTGGCCTGGAAGCAAAAACTGCCGGCGGAGCGCCGCTTAGTACAGAAGCTACGATTTATGAAGGTGAGCAGGTTATTACCACCGCAATTACCAATGGCAATGGGTTAGGGAAATTTGTTATTATACCCAAACCGGGGAAAAAATACCGGGTACAACTTAATACAGGCAACGCAAAAGATTATAGTTTACCCGATGCCCTGGCCGGACCGGCTCTGTCTGTAAAAAAGGCTATTGTTAATGATACCCTGCTGGTGGATGTGTATAACGATGACCCGCTGAGGAAGCTTTACCTGGTGGGGCATAATTATCGGCGATCTTTTTTTGAAACATCTGTTGGCCGATCTTTAAATCAAAGGCTTAAAGTAATATTGACTGATGTGCCCCGGGGTATTATGCAGTTAACGCTGGTTGATAGCCTTGGCCGCCCTTATGCAGAGCGGGTGGTATTTGCGCATTACGCCAATAAGGCTAAGTTAGAGGTAAGCACAGACAATGCTGATTATGCAAAGCGTAAAAAAGTTAAATTAAGCATAAAACTTAATGGTGAGGCGACAAATGGGGCGGTATCTGTAGCCGTTGTGCAGGAAAATAGGATAGAACTCAAAAACAGCGCTAACATTGAGAACTACATTTATTTAAAAAGTGAACTAAGCGAGGTGCCTGTAAAGAATAGTTATTTCAGCAACGTTGAGCTGGACAAGCGCGACCTGGAAAACGTATTATTAATTAGAGGCTGGAGCAGGTATAAGTGGACGGATGTGTTGAAAGTTAAAACAGCGGACACTTTACGCGATGCCCGGGAACTGGTTTTTAACGGAAGAGTGACAAAGTACACAGGGAAGTTTAAGGAGGCCGTGCCTTTAGTGACATTCAATCCTACAGGTACTTATAATACAGATATTAATGGCGCGTTTTTACTGCCGGATAGCGGTATAGTAACGGAGCCCGGGAAAAAAATAACAGCAATGGTAGCTAACGGGACACCTTCTGATTATAAAATACAATTGGTAAACCCTTACGATAGTGTAAATAAAAAACTGGCCACAATAATAAAGCCTGATGTTTACTACCTGACTGTTCAGGAGAGTTCAAATGATTTAAAATTGCAGGGAACAGAGCGGGCTATCCTTTTAAAGGAAGCCGTTATTAAGGAAAAAAAAGATAATTCATTTTACAACAATGCTAACAATATTAAGGACTTGTCATTTAATCCTTGCGGACCTTATGTATGCCATAACGGTATAGTGAATTGTCCAAACCATGTGCCGCCGGAATGCAGAGCAGGGTATGTGCCTCCGTTGCCCCTTAAACCCAAGCCAAACTCAATCCAATTTAAAGGCATAAATGCCGCTCAGGAGTTTTATCCTGCTGATTACTCAGAGGTAAGCCCATCGCAACCTGAGTATATATCAACCCTATATTGGAAAAACCAGCTACTCCTTAAAAAAGGCGAGGCGCACGAGGTTTCTTTTTATACCGGCGATATTACCGGGCCCTTTAAAGTTATTGTGCAAGGCATAACGGACAACGACGTTATCTATGGCGAAACATCGTTCAGGGTAACCAAATAAACCCAAGCACGCGTTTATTTCATTGTCATTGCGAGGTACGAAGCAATCGCACGGAGAAAAGCGGACTATGCCAAGCTCACGATTGCTTCGTGCCACGCAATGACAAGATCTTATTTCAACTTAGCCAAAGCCTCGCGCACACGTGGAATAGCGGCAGCTATCTCCTCATATCCACACGCCCCAACTGATGCCCTGAACCAGGTAACTTCATCGCCGGTGCCAAAAGCTGCAAAGGGAACAAAAGCAATCTTCGCTTCTTTTATCAGGTAGAAGTTAATATCAGCAGAGGTTTCTAATACCGATCCGTCTGGTGTTGTTTTGCCTTTATAATCAATTTTGATGGTGAGGTAGATGGCTCCCATTGGCGCAATGGAGTCAACACTAAAGTCATCCGCTTTTAATTGCTGAAAACCTTCGTGTAATGTGGTAAGGCTTTGTTGTACCCGGGCTTTTAAGTTGTCCAGGTAGCTGTTTACTGCCGTGTCGTCCATTATATACTTTGCCATGGCAACTTGTTCTGCCTTTGGCGACCATGCGCCCATATGGCCTACAATGGCTTTCATGTTATTGATAACACCTTCGGGACCGAAACCCCAGCCAACACGCACGCCTGTAGCGGCAAAGCATTTTGATGCGCCGTCAATAAATATCACGTAATCCTTCAACTCAGGTCTTAAAGTAACCGGGTCAAAATGCTGGTTATCGCCAAAAGTTAATTGCGAATAGATCTGATCGTATAAAAAGTAGAGTGGTTTTTCGCCGGCAGCACGGCTTTTGTTCTCGGCTATCACCAGGTCGCAAATCTCTTCCAGGTCCTTTTTACCGAACATGGTACCCGTAGGGTTAAGCGGCGAGCACAGTGCCAGCAGGGCAGCGCCTTTTATATGCGGGCGCAGCTCATCAGCCGTAGGCATAAAGTTGTGTTCTGCACGCGTTTGCACCATAATGCTCTCTGCCTTCAGCAAGTCGCAGTAGTGATTATTGTTCCATGATGGTGCGGGGAAAACTACCTTGTCGCCGGGATCAACCACAGCTAAAAAGGTAGAATAGATCAACGGGCGTGATCCGCCTGATATTAATATCTGATTAGGTTTATAATCCAAACCCAAACGGTTCTTTAAAAATACCGATACACTTTCGCGCAGCGCCAACACACCATCAGCAGGGGGGTAGTTGGTTTGATTGGCAGCGTAAGCCTCAACAATGCCTTGCTTTAACTCATCGGGAATAGGGTATATGTTAGAATCGTAATCGCCGATGGTAAGGTTAGCAATATTCTGGCCCTGGCGTTTTAATTCGTTTATTTCGCCGGCTATTTTAATGATCTCAGAACCGCGCAGGTTCTCCGCTAATGCAGATACTTTCATTTTTTGTATGCTCAAAGGATAAAGCACAAAGCTAAAAGGTTTTTTTTAAGCTGAAAGCTAAAAGACTAAAGCAAAAAGCTTTTCAGCCATTATATATAAAAAAAGCTGAAAGGGTTGCTTTCAGCTTTGGTCTTTCAGCTTTTCGCTTTCAGAGCTAATATTATCCCGCCAACGGCTTCCGCAACCTGATAATACGCACCCAGTGCATAAATTTCATTACCGGGTAAACGGGATCAATCTCGTACCATTTAGCAGCGAAATTGGAACTATTTGGGCGCTTATGGTGATTGTTTTGAAACAATTCGCCAAGCATTAAAAAGTCGAGAGGGATAGAGTTTTTTGATTTATCGCCGTTGTCAAAATTGGCATAACCATATTTATGGCCGCACCAGTTAACAATAGCGCCATGTAGCGGGCCCATTACAAAATGGATAGGTAGTAATAAGAACATCCACCAATGGGTAGCAAATGCAACGTAAAAGGCTACATACCCAATACCGAATAGTATACGCGACGCGTAAGTAGAGCCCCAGTAATCTAGCGCACGCCATTCAGGGTATGATCCGCCGAATTGTGCATCAGGCTCTTTAAGACGTTTTTCGTACAATTTATAACTCTGCGCAGTTCTCCACATCATTTGAAAAACATCGGTGAAGAAGTGCGGTGAGTGCGGATCTTTTTCGGTATCACTATAAGCATGGTGCTCGCGGTGCATTATAGCATAAGCACGCGGATTTAAGTACGACGAACCCTGGCAAATAAACGTAAGCAGGTGAAACAAGCGCTCGTTAAACTTAGAAGTGCTGAACATTTTATGCGATGCGTAACGGTGCAGGAAAAATGTTTGGAAAAAGAGGGATAGGAACCAGTGCCCTATAAAGAATAGTAAGATAGCCAAAGTAATTGTATTGATTGTATTATAATTAACGGCAAAGATACGATTATAGTTTTACCTCAATTAAAGTAAATCAAATTATGACTAATATCATTTTGTTCTTTCCAGCTCGAACAGCTCTGCTAAATGTTTGTAGGATAACAGCCTGTCATCAAAATCTTCGGCAATGGTAACGGCTATAATTTCGTCAATGCTGTAGCTTTCTGCGAGTATAGTAATGCGTTCTTTTACCATCTTAGGCGTTCCCGCTACCACCCGCTGGCGGTTATAACGTATCCTGTCTTGTTCCTGCAAAGTATATTGCATGTCTTTAACGTCTTCATAACCCAAAGCAGATATACCGCCGCCGCGTTCCAACTGAATAAAGCGATGATCCATTACTGCTTTGTGTTGCGCTATTTTTTCTTCATCTTCTGAGCAGAAAACAAATATGGCCATGTTGGCTTGCGGCTGATCCAGGTCAAGTGATGGCTTAAACCGCTCTTTATACTGATGCACAGCCTGCGGTCCGCCAACAGGGTTTATAAAATGCGCAAACGAGAAACCCATGCCAAAATGTGCGGCAAACAACCCGCTTTGTCCGCTTGAACTAAGCAGCCACATATCCGGTACCGTTTTCACCTGTGGAATGGCTCTGATACGCCCCTGCGGTGTACCCGGCTCGCCGGTATCATGAAAGTAGTTTTGGTGGTCGGTAAGCTGCTCCATAAAATCCTGCTCACTGAAATGGTTGGAGGGATTTAAAAGGGAAGCTGTTAATCGGTCGGTACCAGGCGCACGGCCCATGCCCAGATCAATCCGCCCCGGTGCCAGTGCTTCCAGCATCCTGAAATTTTCGGCAACTTTTAATGCGCTGTGGTTGGGCATCATTACCCCGCCTGAACCCACCCGGATAGTTTTGGTTTGCGATGCCAGGTAGGCTATTAAAACTTCAGGCGTTGAGCCCGCCAGGCTGCCCGTATTATGATGTTCTGATACCCAAAAGCGGGTGTAGCCTAGTTCTTCGGTATATTTTGCTAACGCGATGGTCTCCTGCACGGCTTGCTCAGCAGTAACGCCTTTACGCACGGGCGATTGATCTAAAACGCTTAGCCTTAATTTTTTTGCTTCCATATTATAATGAATGCAAAGGTAAGGTTACCGATTATGCCTTTATGTTCTACCCAATTTTATGGCATTGGGGTTACAGATGTTTTATTTAATAAGATAGCTGCTTATTGTTGTAGACGATGAGAAACCGAATAGAGAAGAACTATCCAACTGAATCAAACCCACACCCTTTGCTGTGTAAAACTCATATGTTACCCAGGTTTCCATTGCGCCGGTAATGTTGTATTGCAGCAAGAGTTTGGTGTGCACAACATCGGTAAAGGTTTTACCCGATACCACCTTGCTAATGCCTCTTTCCATTACTTCGCCAACAAGTTGAGCAGGAAAAGAGTTTACAGTCCCGTCGTCTGTTACCGGAGCGGTCCATTTTTGGCCTACGGCCATGTTATCTGTCAGGTAAGTAAATTCAAGTGTTATGCCATTCATTAAGGTTGTGCTGCGAAATGTATACTTTCCATTCCCATGGTAGTAATACGAGTTCTCGCTTTGTGTTCCCGTCGTAGTATTGGCAGTGTAATATAACTTGCCGTTAATAGTTTGGGTAGCACCAGTCATGGTGGTGGTTTGCGTCAGCGTTAAGCCCGAACTAATGGCGTTGTACTTCCAGTAGCTGCCTTTAGTTACCGGCTGGTAGCTATCAGATTTTGGGGTTCCTTCCGGAAAGACAGGTGTATCAAGCTTACAGCCGGTCGCGCAAATAACTAAAGCAATGACGAGAAGTGATAAGGTCTTTTTCATTGCTTAAAGATAGGCAAAAACCGCTAATTATAACTGATCGCCAGTCACTAATCACCAGTTTTAATCCTTAAAATGATACAGGAATACAACCTCGCCTTTGTATGCGGGTTTTTTCTCGCCTTCTATCTCCATAGTAACACCAATAGCAGCTTTGGTAATACCGCGTAAATTAACAATTGAAGCCAATGTAGCGATAAGCCTTACCCTGCTGTTTACCTTTACAGGCTGGGCAAACCTTATGTTTTCAATAGAGTAATTGATCTCCATTTTAAGGTTCTGCACATCGGCTATCTGGTGCCAGAAATAAGGCAATAGCGATACTGTTAAATAACCGTGTGCTATTGTCGCACCAAACGGACCTTCATTTTTAGCACGCTCTTCGTCTGTATGTATCCACTGGTGATCAATTGTAGCCTCGGCAAACTGATTTATTTGTTGTTGCGTGATGGTGTGCCAACCTGATGTGCCGATCTCTTTTCCTAAAAGAGCTTCAAATTCGGCGTAATTGTTAATGATTACCATTTGGATGCGTTGTGTAGTTTTTTAATATGTTGTTAGGTGTTTATCGTGTTATTCCTGCCGAATTAAATTGCAGATCGTACAATTTACGGTAATAACCATCTTCTATACGTAAAAGTTCCTGATGGGTTCCTTCTTCTTTTATTTCGCCGTGATCAAGCACTATAATTTTATCGGCGTTTTGTATGGTGGATAGGCGGTGCGCAATAACAATTGCTGTGCGGCCCTCCATTAGCTTGTCAATCGCTTTTTGTATCAGTATTTCTGTTTCGGTATCAACAGACGATGTAGCCTCATCCAATACCAATATGGCAGGATCATAAACCAATGCACGAATAAAGGAGATAAGTTGTGCCTGCCCTGCTGATAATGTAGCGCCGCGTTCCATCACATTATAATCATAACCACCCGGCAGGCGCATAATAAAGTCATGGGCACCTACATCTTTTGCTGCCGCGATGATCTGCTCGCGGGTGATGATCTCATTATTAAGACTTATGTTATTCGCTATAGTATCGCTAAACAAAAACACATCTTGTATTACCGTCGCTATCTGCGAGCGCAGGTAGTTAACATCATAATCGTGGATGGAATGCCCGTCAATAGTCACCTCGCCTTTGCCGATCTCATAAAAGCGATTCAATATGTTTATAGTTGATGATTTACCTGCTCCGGTTGCACCCACTAAGGCCAGTTTTTCGCCCGGTTTAACTTTAAAATTGATGTTTTTTAATACCCAGTTCTCGTCATTATAAGCAAACCAAACATCCTTAAATTCAATTTCACCGTTTAGTCGGCCCGTCTGTAGTTGTCCGGTGTTTACAGCCACTTCGTCGGTGTCTAATACTTTAAATATTCTGTCGGCGCCTACCATGCCCATTTGCAGGGTATTAAACTTATCCGCCAGTTGGCGTATAGGGCGAAACAGTAAGTTGAGCAATATTATGAACTCTAAAATAACACCCGCTGTTACCGGTTTGCCCGTAGATGAAATAGCTGTAAGTTGTTGATCTGTAAGGATCCGCTTGCAGCCATACCATACCAGCAAACCCATGCATATCGCAAACAAAATCTCAACCACCGGGAAGAATATAGAGTAATACCAGTTAGAGCGAATGTTGGCATCGCGGTATTTTAAGTTAACCGCTCTGAACTTGCGCATTTCCTGCTCTTCGCGGGCAAAGTTTTGTATTATGCTGATGCCTGATATATGCTCTGCTAAAAAAGTATTTAGGCGAGCCACCTGCGTGCGCACTTCCTGGAAAGAAGACTTTATAGCCTCTTTAAAAACATAAGTGGAAGCAAAAAGCAAGGGCATTGGTATTAAAGTTATCAATGCCAGTTTCCAATCTTTAAATAGCATGGCTGCCACAATAGCCACCACTAATAAAAGGTCGCCAATTATAGAGATCAAACCTTCCGCAAAAATATCGGCAATGGTTTCCAGATCAGACACCGTACGGGTTATAAGCATGCCAATAGGCGTACGATCAAAATATTTTAAACGCAGGCTGGTAATGTGATTGAATACATTTATCCGCAAGTCGCGGATAACAGACTGGCCCAAAGTATTTGTTAGATAGGTTTGATAATATTGAGCCACGGTTTGAATAACAAGCAAGGCGAGCATAATTTCCACCATCAGCAGCAGGCCATCATAGTTATTCACCATGATGTAATCGTCCAATGTTTTTTGGATAAGCAGTGGCAAAGCCAAGGCACTTACCGCCAAAAAAACGGTCAGAAAAGCAGATATAACAAAGATTGAGCGATATGGCCGTACATAGCGCATGATCCGCTTGAGCAACTGCCAGTCGAACGCTTTACCGGTAATACCTCCCCCGCCTCCTGAAGGGGGAGCCTTTGAAGTCTCCTTTTGTTGCTCATTATTTTTATCAGTACTCACTTTTTCAAATGTAAAGCATTGTTAAGCTAAAATAAAATATCCACTATAGTTCCCCCTTTAGGGGGGTAGGGGGCTAATACCTTACCTCCGTTAAAAACAAACCATCCGCAGGCACAGATGTTCCGGCATTACCTCGGTTTTTACTTGCTATAATGTCGCGTACAGCGTCCGGCTCAATTTGTTTACGGCCTACCATTATTAGGGTACCCACAATGGCCCGTACCATGTTGCGTAAAAACCTGTCGGCCGAGATATGGAACACAATTCCATTTTCGGCTTCTACCCACTCTGCCCTTGTTATTTTGCAGTTGTTGGTTTTAACCTGTGTGTTTGATTTGCTAAAGCAGCTAAAATCAGTGTATTCCTTTATAATATCAGCTGCTTGGTTCATTAAATCAATATCCGGCGTGTCGCGCAGCAGCCAGGAGTAGCCTGCTTTAAAAGGATCTTTATGAAAATGTATATGATATTGGTACGAACGCTGCGTGGCATCAAACCGCGCATTGGCATCAGCCGCGACGGGGAAAATTTGTTTTATAGCGATATCTGTTGGAAGGAGATAATTTATACTCCGTAGTACTTTTTCGTAGTCCATGGTCCATGGTTCATCGTCTATAGACTTTACATCAAAGTGCGCAAAAAACTGTGTGGCGTGAACCCCGGCATCGGTGCGGCCGCAGCCGGTTGTGTAAATGGGTTGTCTTAAAATAGTGGAAAACGCTTTATTTAAAACCTCCTGAATACTGACCGCGTTGGGTTGAAGCTGCCAGCCATGGTAATGGCTGCCATCGTAAGATAGTTCAATGAAATAGCGTTGCGTGTTCAAGCTGCGAATTTAGTGATTAGTTAACGACATGGAACTAATCTTTAACAACCTCCCGATAGCTATCGGGACACAACTCAACTAATGTACTCCTTATAAATCGCATCAAACAATACCTTGTTCTCTACAGCGGTATCAAAAGGCTGGTTTAAAAAGCTGTTGTCGTAGCCAATAGCCGTAGCCAGGTTTTTAAGTACTTTAAAGTAGGTAACTTCAATCCCCTCTATTATCTGCAAATAAAATAAAATGAATACATCGCGCTCAAGTGGTGTTTTGCCCGATTTGATTACTGATAGATAAGCCTCCAGCGTCATGCCCTTCATTCCCAAAATACTAATTTTTGACGGCTGTTCGTTTATGGTGTTATAAATAGCATCCAATTGCTGTGTCTGTGTTACGGTGTCGTCCTGGCATTCGAGTATGGCCAGTTTAAGTTGTTGCAATGATGCTATCTCTACCACTTCGCCTAAAAAATCAAGCAGGTGCTGTTTGCCAAAATATATGTTGTTAAGATGTTCTAAAAACATGCGTTTAAGGTGCGCGTCTTTTATTACAACGTCTTTAGGGGTTTGGGGGTCGTTTGGGTTTTCTGTCATAGCGATAAATCGGATGCCTAAATTTAACACTATTATTTGTATGTCATAATCTACACCTGACCAATAATAATAATGGACTGATGCTATGGCAAATAATTTATATTTGTCCTACAATAAAATTGACGCCTTATGTTGCAAAGAATACAAAGTATATATCTTCTTTTTGCCGCGCTGGTTATAGCGGCCTTGTTTGTTTTTCCGTTGGTGCATGATGTATATGTCGACGGGCAATCTGTTACCATAAATGTTATGGGCATTTACACTTATGTAAACGGGCAAGCCCAGCAGGTGCAGGCTTTTATGCCGTTGACTATCGCTACGGTTGTTGTGGCGTTAATACCGGTTATCATCATCTTTATGTATCGCGACCGCAAAAGGCAAATAATGCTGTGTTATGGTGCAATGGGTGTTATTTTGGCTTACAGCTACTGGGTGTCAACCACTGTGAAAAATGCAATTGGTGGGGCCGATTTGCAGATGTCTAATTATGGCATTGGCATCATTCTGCTTTCATTAGCTATAGTTCTGATCATAATCGCGCAGAAATCCATTCAAAAAGACGAAAAGCTGGTGCGCTCTGCTGACAGGTTGAGATAGCAGTACTCCAATTCGCTACCCCTTCAACTCTTTTACTAAACTATCAAAGGCTTCGCGAAGGGTGGCTAGCTCTTCTTCCAGTTGGGTTACGCGGGCTTCTAATCCGCCAGTGCTGCGGGTAGGGGCGGGCTCATCGTTCCAGTCGTCTGATATTTGGGGTTCGCCGGATAGGAGGTGGGCGTAGCGGGCTTCCTTTTGGCCGGGGCGTTTGGGTAGCTGGGTTATAAATTGGGGCTGACCGGTGGCCAGTTTATCCAGGTACTCCTGCACTTCTTCTATGGTCTCAAACTCGTACAGGCGGGCCGAGTTGGTGTTCAGTTCTCCCGGTGTTAGAGGGCCGCGCAGCATGAGCAGGCACAGCAGCGCCAGTTCTTGCGGGATGAGCGGGTATACTATGGCGAAGTTGTGCTTAAACTTGATGGCCCTGCTTGATCCTCCTGTGGCGGTTGAGATCAGTCCGCGTTTTTTGAGGGAGTTGAGGGCGTCCATTACGGTTGCTTCCTCGTATTGCACCACGGGGTTGCGCGATGTTTTCTGGTTGCAGGCGGTGGTTAGGCCGTTCAGCGTCATGGGGTAGTAGTCGGGGGTGGTGCGGCTTTTCTCTATTAACGAGCCCAGCACACGCAGTTCGGCAGCGTCTAAAACAGGTAAGGTTTGTGGTGTATCCATAGCGGGGTAAATATAATATTTTAGGGCTTTACTAGGTGGTGTTCCGTTTCAGGAATATATGAAACAGGGGAAACGCAGTGAAACAGAAAATTTGATAAGTGATTTATTATTAACGCTTTGTGTTTAAAAGTGAAACAAGATGAAACTACTTATTCGTCAGGAAATTTTGCTGTGGATTTGTGGTAACTTTTTGGTTGTCAGTATGGTTGTGAAATTGGTGATTTTTGTTTCAGTGGTGGAACAAAAAATTGGTGGGTTATCGCTTGGTAAATCCTTTCGCGCTTGGCTTGCCCCGCTATGGCCGCGGAGGCCTTTTTTCTTTTTCTTGATAAAAAGAAACAAAAATCAAGTCAGCAGGAAATGCTTCTTTGCGCGCGGGGCCTTTGCCCTGCAAGTCAGGTAAAACCGCGGGCTGTAAAATTTTGCGCCGCTGTCGCTCGCACATGGCCTACGCTTCAGCAAAAAATTACTATGCCCCTGCCTACGCACGGGCCACCAGTTTTACCTGATTTCGCCCGAAGCTGACCTGCTGACGTTTGTGCTTCATTAAAAATTGCTGCTATAAAAAAAGAAGCGCAAGGGCCTGCCAAGGTGCGCGGCCGGGAGTCTGGCCTGTGAAGTGGCAGCGATCAGCTTGGCTTGATTTATTCGTATTTGTTTGTTTTATTATGGCACTCATGAGGTCGCTGCGCTTAGTTTTTGGTTACTTTTGTATCAAGATAAAAGTAACAGGCCTCCGCGGCATCCCGATAGCTATCGGGAGAGCGGGGCAAGCCAAGCGCGAAAGGATTTACCGAGCGATGAGTAATCTTATTTCCCGTCCTCAATCACCCTAACCGCTTCCTCCAACAACTCGTCTTTACCCACTTTAACACCGGCAATAGTTGGCTTAACCTGCTTATCAATCTTAACACCAACCCGCTGGCTTTCGGTACCATCAGGATACAACACGCCGATACCTGATATGGCCGTTTGTATGCCGCCGGGCAACATAATGGTAGAAACATTGCCATCGGCACCGGCAGTGGTGCTGCCAATAACCGTTACGTTGGGCGAACTTTGAAATGCCATGGTGGTATATTCGGCCTGACTTTGGGCTCTTTCGTTTACTATAACTACTACTTTGCCTTTGTAAGCTCCGTCGCCTTTAACGGTGAGCATCGGTCCGGGATGAAAGTAGCCTGGTGCTTCTACACTCCCCTGGGTAAACTTTACAAAAGGCGCGTCGCCCTGTTTTATAAATTCGCCAAAGGTAAAGGGCATAAAGTCCGATGGGTAGCAGCGCATATCTACTATAATGCCTTTGGTTTCGGCAAACAATTTTTTTATCGCGGGCAGGTCCTTATTGCTGTATCGGGCAGGATAGATATAGCCAATATCTTTATTGAGCAAGCGGTATCCCCGAGCGGATGGGTCTGGTTCGCCAATAGCCCTAAACTCGGCGATGTTATATCTAACGGCATTAACGTTGGCTTGTACTACTTTGCCATCTCTTAATATAGAAAGACTGATCTTATCGGTTTCGCTGCGCAAAAGGTAATTCATCGGCATATCGCGCAGTGACGTTGGATAGTTGGATGCCGATGTTAGCGGCAAATACTTTTTTATCAGTTGTTCTACAAGCACGCCATTAATTGCCTTAATAACATCGCCTTTTTTTACTAAGCTTTTTACGGTGAGTGAATCTTTAAGGTATGCTGTAACTACCAGCTGATCTTCTATAAATTTAGCCTGAAATGGGGCAGCATAAGGCCCGCTTAATGCCGGGACGAAGCCATGCGTATCATGTATACGACTTACCAGTTGCACTACAGCTTCCATGTAGTTTTTCGGACTTGAATCATGCAAAAAACGCGGAATAAATTCGGGCAGAACCTCCTTCCAGTCACCAATCAGGTGGCGGTTTGGATAAAAATATTGTATCATGTTCCAGTATCTGAACAGGCTTAGCAGCCGGCAGCCCGCATCCATAAGTTTCACATTGTTGTAACTTTGTTCGTGGTCAAAAATGGGATTGCCCGCGCCCGGTGTCATGCCCACGTAATAGTTAGACCTGTGTCTGTTATTCAGCACATTGGTAAGCTTGGTGGTAAAAGCTTTTGTTAAAACGCTGCCATCAAAAATATTCCCATAGTCGGGGTTGAGTTTAGCGTCTTTGTAATTATACGGTTTGCAATTGTTGCAAGCGGGCGCTGCGCCAAGCTTATCAACCCAGCGTTCTAATGCGTTGCTTAACGCGATATTGTCTTTGGCTAGCAACACAGCGGGCAATACCCTAAACAGTTCGGCATCCATATTAACGTTGCCTTTTGCCACCTCAAAATGATGATATTTAACAAAGCCCCACACCTGGCCCAGCATTGTTAGGTTTTTTATTGTTTGAACACTAAGTGGTATACTTGTAATGCCCGAACCATTTATAAACGCGGTATCTGTTTCGGCTTTTGCTAATGCAATTGTTTTAATTTTTGCTTCCTCAATAGGCTTGCCGTCAATAAACATGCGTACGTTATCAAACCATATTTTACCTTTTCCCTGCAATATGGCACCGGCGCGTATGTTAACGGCTTTGTCGTCGTCATAAGGTAGTTTCACACTGTATTCGGTCCAAGGGGTAGTACCGCGGATGTTCCGGTTCTGCATATTGTCAAACGCCGTGGTTCCGTCTACACCCATCCATAAACCGGCTACACCTTCTACATTTTCTGTTTTTAAAAAGCCGCGTAATTCTATTTCGCCGCCCTTAAATTTTTTGGCGATGTTAAAATTTAAGCTCGCGTAAACAGCATCGGCAGCCTTACTGCTTATCTGCATGGCATATTTGCCGTGTTGTTTTTCTACGCTATCCAGTTCAAAGTTATAGCTGGCTGTCATTGCGGGCGACATGTAGTTCCATCCCGAAGGTAGACGGGTAGATTTATTGATCTTTTCGAGGTCGCCATTAATATCAACCTGTGCGTATATTTTATTAATGCAGCATGTAAAAAGCAGGGCTGTAAAAAGGATTTGGATAGGTCTCATGGATTTTTGGTTGGATTAACGAAGATAACAGATTATTAGCAGCGTATAACAGATTAACAATTTTTGACATAGCCATTGGTGAATTGCCAATTTGACAAATGAAATGGCTTGTAAAATCGTATTTCTACGCGTTTGACAAAAAAACATACCCTTTGTTTCAAAATCGCAATTTTTTGCAACACATTTTTTAAATTATACGCTTGTTCTATTGGGTAAATGTTTAGTACCTTAATCGCTGTTACTATACTACATGAGAATATACCATTTAAGTGCCGAATGTTATCCGGTTGCCAAGGTTGGCGGTCTGGGCGATGTGGTGGGCGCGCTGCCCAAATACCAGGTGCAGGCGGGTTTAGACGCCGCCGTTGTACTGCCTTATTACGACCGTAAATTTGTGCGCGAGCATACCTTTGATGTGGTTTTTCAGAGCGCTACGCTGTTGGGCAGTCGTAGGCTTTATTTTGAGATACTGAAGGAGCGGGATAATGTTTTGGGCTTTGAGCTATACCTGGTAAAGATCCCCGGGTTGATAGACCGCGAGAATGTATATTGCTACCCCGACGAAACGGAACAGTTCATCGCCTACCAGATAGCTTTTTTAGATTGGTTAAACTATTCGCAGCAAAGTCCGGATATTATTCATTGTCATGATCACCATTCGGGCCTGGTGCCTTTCCTGTTAAAATACTCTAAACTATATACCCGGTTGGCTAAAACGCCAACGGTGTTTACCATCCATAACGGGCAATATCATGGCGCTTTCGGCTGGGATAAGTTATCCTACCTGCCCGAGATAGACCTGAGCAAAACCGGTCTGCTGGATTGGAGTGGCGGTATTAACCCGCTGGCTTCGGCAGTGCGCTGCTGCTCAAAATATACCACCGTTTCGCCAAGTTATCTGGAAGAACTGCTGGTTAGCTCTAACGGATTAGAATACCTGTTCTTTATGGAGCGGGCCAGGGGCGTGGGCATAGTAAACGGTATTGATACCCAGGTTTGGGATCCGCAAACCGACCCGATGATAGCTTCGGGCTATAATGCGGTTAAAGTAGCGGCGGGCAAACTGGCTAATAAAACGGCACTCTGCGCCCGGTTTAATCTATCGGTAGAAAAACCGCTGATTTCATTTATCGGCAGGTTGGTGTACGAGAAAGGCGCTGATGTAATGGCCCAGGCCATTGCTGATAGCTTGGAAACACTTAGCGGAAAGGTAAACTTTGTACTATTAGGTACAGGCGAGCCCGAAGTGGAAGTGCAGTTGCAGGAGCTAAAAGAGAAATTCCCGAATGACTGCAACGTGTTCATTGGCTATAATGAAGAGCTGGCGCATTTGGTTTACGCAGGGTCAGACTTTTTGCTGATGCCATCGCGCGTGGAGCCTTGCGGACTGAATCAGCTTTATGCCATACGTTACGGTACCGTACCCATGGTACGCAGCACCGGCGGATTGAAAGATACCGTTATTGATTTCGGCGATGAAGGCGGTTACGGCATCCGGTATGACGAAACCAGCGTGCCCGATATTGAATATGCCATTAGCCGTGCGCTGGCGCTATATAAAAACAACAAACATTTACAGCAACTGCGTAAACGCATGATGGGTCTTGATTTTTCGTGGGACGTATCTGCCAAACAATATATTGATCTTTATAAATCCCTAATTCCAACAACAACTCCATAAACTGTTATGACATCAAATGTAATTTGCATAGTGTTAGGCGGCGGGCAGGGCAGCCGGCTTTCTCCTCTAACGGCATCGCGCTCAAAACCCGCAGTGCCAATTGCCGGTAAATACCGGTTGGTTGATATTCCTATCTCTAACTGCCTGCACTCGGGCATAACGCGTATATACGTGTTAACGCAGTTTAACTCGGCATCGCTTAACAAGCACATAAAAAACACTTACCATTTTAGCAGTTTCAGCGAGGCTTTTGTTGATATTCTGGCTGCCGAGCAAACGCCCATGAGCGGTGGCTGGTACCAGGGAACGGCCGATGCGGTAAGGCAAAGCTTGCACCATTTGGCCGTGCACGAGTTTGACCATGTGTTAATACTATCAGGCGACCAGTTGTACCAGATGGATTTTGAGGAGATGATAGCCAACCACATTAGCAAAGGTGCGGAGATATCAATAGCAACCATACCGGTGCATGCTAATGATGTGCCGGGCTTTGGGATCCTTAAAACGGATGAGAATAGTTTTATTACGGATTTTGTTGAGAAACCAAAAAGTGGGTTTGATAAGCTGGTATCAGAGGTGAGCGATGAGATGAAGGAGCAAGGACGGCATTACCTGGCTTCAATGGGGATATACCTGTTTAACCGCAAGCTTTTGTATGATACTTTGCAAAGTAATGAGCATCCTGATTTTGGTAAGGAGATCATCCCTGCGGCTATCCATAAAAGCAAAGTACTAAGCTATCAGTACGAAGGTTACTGGACGGATATTGGTACTATACCTTCTTTCTTTGATGCCAATTTGGGTCTTACTGATGACATCCCGCAATTTAACTTGTTTGATAAGAACTACATATTTACCCGTGCGCGGATGCTTCCGCCTTCAAAAATATCGGGCACGCACATGGAGAAAGTTATTATTGCTGATGGTTGTATAGTTAATGCCAGCCACATTAAACGCTCGGTGATCGGTATACGTACCCGCATAGGTTTTGATACCGATATCGAGAATTGCTATGTTATGGGTAGCGATAACTACCAAACGCTGGATCAGATTGATGAATCTATAGCCGATGGCACCCCTATTATGGGCATTGGCGACAGGTGTAAAATCAAGAACGCCATTATTGACAAGAACACCTACATTGGTAACGATGTATGCATTAATTGCGGCGAACCGCTTGCCGATGGCGATTATGGTACGCACACCGTTCAGGATGGTATTGTAGTGGTTAAAAAGCGGGCTGTTATACCACATGGCACTGTTATTTAGCCCAATAAAAAGCGATTAAATAATAAAGGCGGCTCGAATTTCGGGCCGCCTTTGTTATAAAGTTTTGGTAAAATATTTTTTGCAGGATAAAATTAGCGTCTGTTTTTTGCGCGAACACGTAGCTTAACCATCTTTTTCTCGGTCAGAATTTGCATGCCGCCAATAGTTAGCAATGCCGCGAAAATAGGGTATAACAACATAAAAACGCGGTTTATTGCGGATGAATTAATCAATATCGCCGTAAAAATATGAAGTATCGCGGTAACTATTAATCCTATAGTTCCGATCACAAAAAAAGGATTCAGTGTTTTCATAGCCTAAGGGGTTTTTGCTATTGGCAATTTAACTAAAAATTATTAAAAAAACAACGCGCAACCCAATTTGTTAAAAATGTTAAATAATTTGCTTTGTTTAGGCACAAGTATTTAAATTAGATTAACCAATTTCATGCTTTATGAAGACGATCATCATCACATTAGTAATACTCGGTTTTGCCTTTAGTGTAAACGCGCAGCAGCGGCCTTTATTACCCAACCAGCAGCCTTTAAAACAGTTTAGAATATTGCCTGATAGTATAGCCGGTAATAAATTTTCGTTTAAACCATTGGATAGCCTGCACGCAAAACCTGTAGTTAAGATTAATGTATTAGGCAATGCCAATATTGACAATATGCCCATAGTGCGTACGCAGGGAAATTCTAACATGCCTATAGTACAAACCGATAGAACCGCTTATAATATGCCTGTGGTAGGTGCGTTAGGCAATAAAACACAGGCGTTACAAAGTGGCGCGACACCTCAACTGCCATTTTTAGGAGGGAAACCACCTGTTTATTACGAATTTAAGAAATATCCAAACGACACGCCACCGGCAGATAATAAAAACAAATAGCGGCGCGATTATACCTGTTCGTTCATCAGTTTAACTTCTGAGCTCACCAGTACCGGTGATTTTTCGACATCAATGCCAGTGGTGTCAGGGTTGCTTTTTACGGCTGCGCGCTGGTCAACCACCTGTTCAAATACTTCCTCGTATTTAGGGTGATTGGTTTTCATCCAGCGGTCCCACAAATTAAAATATAGTCCGAAGTTATATTTAACATACCTGTGGTGCATGTTATGATGCGTGGCGCTGTTATGCCAGTTGGCGGCTTTGTTGCGGGCAAAGCTCTTCGGGAAAAACTCATAACCCATGTGCCCCATTATATTCATGATCAAAGCATAACCCGAAAAAATGGTAAGCGCTAAGTAGTGGTAAGGCACAATGAAAACAATAACAGGCACTATCCCCACCTCAACCAAAGCTTCAACAGGATGAAATGCATAAGCAGAAAATGGCGTAGGATTTAACGACATGTGATGCACCACATGCACGCGTTTAAACAGCGGTTTCCAGTGTAGTAAACGGTGCGTCCAGTAAAAGTAAGCGTCGTGTATCAATATCATCAGGAATACGCTGAACACAAAGTAGCCCCAGCCGTACTTGTCAATAGGGCGGTACACGAGGGTGATATCCTCCGCGCTGGCCCACATTACCAATACAATAACTACGCTGAAAATGATGGAGGTGGAAATGGAATATTTTATCTCGCGTATAACATCCTTTTTTGACGGAAAACGCTGTTGGATCTTAAGGTAGAGTAATTTGGCTTTCTTCCAAACATAAAATACCATAAACAGTCCGCCGGCTATCAGCATAAAATGCAGGGTAAGTAAAATTGGCGGCGCCAGGGCCACCCACCATTTGTATATCGCGTTGAATATCTCCATGTAAACGCTGCAAAGGTACAAAACTATACCCGTATTTTTAATTAACGATTAATTATTGTAATTATGACGACAGGTTAGAAATCTTTATTCAGCAGTTTTTCCAATTCAACAAAGCTGATGCTCATTTTTACCCGGCCCTGTTTGGCGTAGGATATCTCGCCGGTTTCTTCCGACACGATGATGGCCGTGGCTTCATTAGCCTCGGTAACACCTATACCCGCCCGGTGACGCAGACCAAACTGCGCGGGCAGATCCTGTTTATCAGTAAGCGGTAAAATGCAACTGGCCGATTTTATCTTGTTATCAGCAATCACCACCGCCCCATCATGCAGCGGACTGTTTTTTTGGAAGATGCTTTCCAACAACCGTTTGGATATTTTAGCTTCCATCAGTTCGCAGCTGTTTTGGTAAAACTGTTCATCATAATACTTGGCAAAGACTATCAGCGCGCCTGTGCGGGTTTGTTTAAAGCTTTTGCACGCATCAATAATGGGCTTTATGCGGGCGTAGTTGTTCTTTTCAGCTTCGGCTTTACCAAAAAAGTACTGCCACCACGCCTTATTGCGCTGCAGCGAGGCATTTTTACCCGCCAACAGCAAAAAACGCCGTATCTCTTGCTGAAAAACAACCACAATTATTACTATGCCACCGCTGGTAAAGTATCCCAATATGCGCGACAGCAATTGCATGTGCAGCTTCTCTACCACAAAACCCAGGGCATATAAAATAAGCAGGCCTACTAATATATTGGCTGCTATGGTACCTCTAATTAAGTTGTAAATGTGATAGATAATAAATGCTACCAGCAATACATCAACCACATCAATAAATGAGGGCATGAACGAGGAAAGATCGCGTAATTGCATTTTACTAAGTTAACACTTTAAACTTAAAACGTTTTGAGCGGGCGGCATTTAGCCCAGGTAAGGCCCGCCGGGAACGCCCCAGCCCCATTTGGGCATCGGGATATCGGGTGGGCTATCAATTTCGTCGGTGTTTGAATTGATCACCGCAATGCGTGTTCCCCATTCCAAATAGGCCACAAATGCAGAGCGGAATTCGGGATCGTCAGGCAGCTCCAACTCATCGGCGGTTTGCAGTAAAAGTTCGACCCAGCGCTTGCGGTGCTGCTCGGTTAAATGTTTGGACAGGTGCTTTTGGATCATTTTAAAATGACTGCCGCCTTCATCACTGTAAAGCTTTGGTCCGCCCAATACTTCAGCCACAAATTGGGCAACATGCAGACGGTGTTCGGGCGACATGTGTTTGAATACCGGCTCCAGTATCTCGTCGGCTAAAACTTTATCGTAAAATTGAGCAAAAAGCTTTTCGAACGCCGGCATACCTCCGGCCCATTCAAATAAAGAGGGAATTTGTTGTGCGTTAGTGTTTTCCATAAGGCTAAATGTTACGGTAAATTTAGCAGAATAAAGTTTATACCAGTTTCTTTTTAGGGAAAAGCAGCGATGCCACCACGCTAATGCCCAAGATAGAAAGTATAATAAGCAGCGAATTTGCTGTTGTTAAACCAATCTGCTCGGCATAGTGCGAAGCAAGCATTTTCAAGCCAATAAAGGCCAACAGCGCAGCCAAACCAACTTTAAGGTAATGGAACTTCTCGATGATATTCACCAATAAAAAGAACATAGAGCGCAAACCAAGTATGGCGAATATATTAGAGAAGAATACGATATAAGGGTCTTTGGTGATGGAGAAAATAGCAGGGATAGAATCTACAGCGAAAATAAGGTCGGTGGTTTCAATGATTAGCAGTACCAGGAACAGCGGCGTTATCATTTTTTTGCCCTCTATTTTCACCACAAACTTATTGCTCACAAAATGTGGGTGAACGGCGAAAAATCGCGCAGCAAACTTAACTACAGGATGGTTTTCCGGATCGATTTTTTCTTCTTTATTCCGGTTAACAAACATACTAATGCCCGTATAAACCAGGAAGGCGCCGAACACATACAAGATCCAGTGGAAACGTTCAATAAGCGCCGCGCCCAGAAATATGAACATAAAACGCATCACAATAGCGCCAATAATGCCCCACAGCAAAACAGTATGATAATTTTTAGGTGCAACGCCAAAAGCGGTGAAAATAAGCACCATTACAAATATGTTATCTACTGATAGCGCGTACTCTACTACATAACCGGTTAAAAACTCCAGGCCAAGTGTTTTACGGTAGGCCTGCAGGCTGGTAATTAAGTTATGATTATCAATTGCAAGGCGGTGAAAATGCTTTTGATTGACCTCCCGCAGTTTTGCCAGCGTATTAACATCATGCAAATGATGGCCGAAGTTTAATATCAGCAGGTAAAAAGCCAGGGCCAGCGTTACCCACACGGCGCTCATAATGCCGGCTTGTTTAAGGCTTACCGGTTTGCTGGCTTTGCCAAACAGGCCAAGGTCAATAGCCATCATCAGGCCGATGAACATTATAAAACCGGCAATAAAAAGAAATTCTGTAGACATTATTTTTTCCGTTCAGTAGTAAAACGCACCAATTGCTCGAGGCCGCGCCTGGCGTCGCTATCCGGAAAGGTATTTAAAATGGCAAAGGCTTCATCCTGGTATTTTTTCATCTGTGTTTCGGCATATTGCAGCCCGCCACGCTGGTTAACAAACGCTATAATGGCCGAGATCTTTTCCGGGTCGTCATTATGATTTTTTACAAGGCTGATCATCTTTTTCTTTTCCGCTTTATCGCAGTTATTTAAAGCGTAAATAAGCGGCAGGGTAACCTTTTTCTCTTTAATATCAATTCCGACCGGTTTACCTACATCATCTGTGCCAAAATCAAACATATCATCCTTTATCTGGAAGGCGATGCCTGTTTTTTCGCCAAACAACCGCATCTTTTCAACGGTTTCGGCACCGGCACCTGCCGAAGAGGCACCACTGGCACAGCAGGAAGCTAAAAGCGATGCTGTTTTTTGTCGAATTACATCGTAATACACCTCTTCGCTAATATCCATTCGCCGCACTTTTTCTATCTGCAGCAATTCGCCTTCGCTCATTTGGCGTACGGCCTCTGATACGATCTTGAGCAAATCAAAATCATTATGTTCAACTGATAGCAACAGGCCTTTTGACAACAGGAAATCGCCCACTAAAACAGCGATCTTGTTTTTCCATAAAGCGTTGATAGAGAAGAAGCCGCGGCGCTGGTAAGAGTTATCTACCACGTCATCATGCACCAGCGAAGCGGTGTGTAGTAGCTCAACTAAGGCCGCGCCACGGTGGGTAGCATCGGTTATGCCACCGCAAACACCGGCAGAAAAAAATACGAACATAGGCCGTATTTGTTTGCCTTTGCGTTTAACTATGTAATGGGTAATGCGGTCCAGCAGTGGCACCGAACTTTGCATAGAGGCCTTGAATCGTTCCTCAAAAACGTCAATATCAGCGGCAATAGGTTGTTTTATGTCGTTAATACTCAGCATCTAAAAATTACACAGGCCTTACGTGTTAATGGCTGTTATGCCGTAACAAACATAAGGTAAAAAACGCTATCTGTAGTAATACCAGTAATGTTTTAGTTGTTGTTAAGCAAATAACTAAGGCAAAAACCAAGGTCTATTTAAGATCGACAATTAGTCATTACCTATGGTACATATTAATTTATACCCCTGCCCGCGAATATTTAAAATGCTCACGCCGGGATCGTGCTTTAAATAATTACGCAATTTGGTAATAAACACATCCAGGCTGCGGCCCGAAAAATAATCGTCATTGTCCCAAAAAGTCAGGAGTAAAGTTTGTCGGCTTAAAATTTGGTTGCGATTAAGAATGAGTAATTGTAATATCTCGCATTCGCGTGTTGTTAGCGCTCTTTGGACCCCTTTGAAACTTAAAACACCTTTGGGGTATTGGAATAAATAATCGCCAATTTTAGTATTACGACTTTCGGGGTTAATATTGATAGCTAACCGATTTTTACTGAGGAGCGCCTTCATCCTAATGATCAGTTCTTCAAGGCTAAAGGGTTTTTTTAAATAATCATTACCCCCGCTTTCAAAGCCTTCCACCACGTCCTCCGGCAACGAGCGCGACGTGAGAAAAATAATAGGGATGTCTATATCTGTATTTCTGATACGTTTGGCAAAACTAAAACCGTCGCCATCGGGCAGCATCACATCCAGTATAATAATTTCCGGGGTATGTTCGCTATAAAGTTGCAATGCATCCTTAACGGTTGCCGCATGTGCTACTGCAAAACCTCTTGATTGCAAACTTTCCCGAACGATCTCGGCCAGCACTAATTCGTCCTCTATCAGTAAAACCCTTGTTAATGTCATAGGGGCCAGGCTAAATATAAGGTACTTCCTTTTCCCAATTCACTTTCCATCTTGCACCAACCCTTATGTTTTTCGATGATGCTTTTTACATAACTGAGGCCCAAACCATGGCCCTTAATGTTATGGCGTTTGGACGGTACGCGATAAAACTTCTCGAAAATGTAGGGTAAATGTGCCGCGCTGATACCGGCACCTTTGTCGCTCACGGCAATAACCAGATGGTTTTGGCGGTTGGTGCATTCTATTTTAATATCGGTATGGTTTTCAGAATACTTAATGGCATTATCTATTACGTTGATCATGGTGTGCTGGAAGTAAAGCCGATCTGCGTAAATGACGCTTAATCCGGAACGGTTGACATAACTGATATTAGCATGTTTTTGGCTGGCGAGCGTACTCTCATTTAAAATGGCCCCAATCGTTTCATCAACATTAATTTCTTCCGGCTTAATGTCAAACTGCTGATTCTCATACAGGGATATGTTAAGCACCTTATCTACCAGTGCCGATAGCCTGGCTAATTCATTTTTTGAGTGGGTGAGGTATCGCTGTGTTTTGGCGCGGTCATCTAAAACGTCAAAGCTCAATAAGGCTTCAACTGCAGCAGATACCGTGGCAATGGGCGTTTTAAACTCATGGGTAATATTAGCAATGAAATCGTTCTTAATAGCCGAGATTTTTTTCTCCCTAAACACAGTCCTTAACAGGTAAAACAAACTAAAAGCCACCCCCGCTAACAACATTACCGACCCGGCGACTAACAAGGCCATTTGCCTGGCAATGTATGGAAACGGATCACGGAACATGGCCCTTATATAGTGATCTGTTTTGCTTCGTTTATAGGTAGCGAATGCTTTACTGATAACGGGGTAGGCAGCCAATAGCGACGGCGCAAAATTGCTTTTGTTAAATGTGCTGTCTTTCGATCGCAGATAAAATTTAAAAGGCACATGGATACCTCTTTCGGCTAGCCGGGTTTTTAAAATAGGACCTAGGCGGGCGGTATCAAAATCATATTTTTGAGTCTGTTGCGAAACAAAAGCGCCCATTGTTTGGGTATAATACATTACAGAATGCTCCTCTAATTCGTTATTGCGGTAATGCTTAGCAAAAAAACGAGCCAATTTGGTTCTGTATGCCAGGTCGGTTTCTCCTTTTTGCTGCACATCCAGGCTATCACTATGAAAAGAATATCCCTCTTTTAAATTATTAGCGTTTGCGACGTTAAAAATGGTGGTCTTTACCTTTTCGTTATACTTTACTGTCAATGAGTAATTCGTGCTGTCCATCAGTGTCTGGAAAATATGCTGCTGTATGGTATCACAACGCACCGAAAATTCCTTTTTTACGGCGTCTTCCATAGCCAGATTTACCTCTTTTTCTAAATTCAGCTTGTTTAGTTTGTAATAGTTTTTTATCCAATATAACTGCAATGCAAACACCCCCGCTACTGCAGCAACGCAAAGAACCAATAAATAGCGGGTGCTTTTTTTCATACTATCCAAATATATAGTCTTGATGGCTATTTGATCTTCGCGTTAACATAATATAACCTAATTTAACCCGCTCAATAACATGGTTTTGTTTTTTAGATGAGGAGTTTTACATCATTAAAAAAACTCATCATGAAAAAACTTATCATTATTACCCTCTTGCTTATCACATGTAAAGCAGGTGCTCAAAATTACATTCTTAAACCCGGTGATAAATTTCCCGGCGTTATTATCGGGCCGATAATCAACGCGCCTGTTACGCAGCTGAACTTAAGCACGCATCCATCCAATAAACTTTTCATCATTAACTTTTGGGGAACATGGTGTAGTCCCTGCCTTCCTGAAATGGATTCGTTGGCGAAACTTCAAGCTCAATTTAAGGGACAGATTCAAATAATCGGTTTATCCGATGACCCTATCAACAAGCTAAAGAAATATTTAGCTAAAAAACCATCCAAAATATGGCTGGCTTCTGATACTTCTTCACTGCTGTATCAAATGCTTAATTTGGCAAGTGTTGGGCAGTGTATAGTGATAAATAGCAAACACGAAATTGTGGCTCTGCTGCAATCAGAGTCGGTGAATGCTAAAACCATCAGTCGGCTTATAAAGGGAGAAAAAGTTAAATCAAATGGCGAAACAAAGAATCGGCTTAACGTTACCAATAAAGATCCGTTTGGGGTAGATAGTTTGCTGACCAGTAATTTTACCGTCCGGGGTTATATGAAAGATCAGGGAACAATGGGCCGGAGGTATGCAAATGGGATTTATGGCGGCCGTAGGGTTAGTTATTTTAATATCAACGTAGAGGTATTATATAAAGATGCTTACGGCATTGTCTCTGAAAAACAAGTAGTTTATGAAGGGCGCGCTAAAAAATATTCCGACTATAAAAATAAAGACCTTTTATATTGTTTTGACCTGTTAGTTACCCCTGCTCAAAAGGATAACCTGCACATCATCATGCAGCAAAAGCTTCAAGCCGAGATGCCTGTGAAAGGCCGAATTGAAATGCGCGACGTGGATGTTTATATTTTAAAGCTAAAAGATGCCGGCAAGATAATAGTCCCAAAATCAAAACAGGCAATGCTTGTCTACGAGTTTGACGGCCGCGGTTTTGACGGGAAAGGCATTACATTAAATCAGTTTGCCGACGCATATCTCAGCAATGAGTTTGACCTGCCTGTAATAAATGAAACTGGTTTGGAGGGCCTATACGATATTAAGACCAATATAGAATTACGCAGCCAGGAGGGCGTCCATAAATCAATAGATGATATCGGGTTTAGCGTTACCAAAGCCCGCAGGAAGATCAAGACGCTGATACTTTATACGGAATAAATTTTATGCCGGAGATATGGCTCTTCTTTTGTTGCTGATCGGCTCTGTGTATTTTACATATCCAATATGGAATATTCTGCTTAATAGATTTTTAAGCTAATTGCTCGAAAAATAAGTAATTTGGGGCCACCAATTTTTGATTCCAACAACCAATTAGTAATAAAATGAAGAAGTTATTCTTACTACCACTATTAATTATATCGACCATTGGCTTTGCGCAAACAAAGCAGAGCATGAAGCTCTGGTATAAAACGCCTGCCGGCAAAACCTGGGAAAACGCTTTGCCTATTGGGAATGGCCATCAAGGTGCCATGATCTATGGAAATGTCGAAAAGGAAACTATCCAGCTTAATGAGCACACGGTTTGGAGCGGTGGCCCCAACCGTAATGATAACCCGATGGCATTAGATTCATTGGCCCTGATACGGAAATATATATTTGAAGGGAAACGAAAAGAGGCGGAGAAAACCGCGGGCAAAGCCATTATTACAAAACTGTCTCATGGCCAAAAATTTGAACCGGTAGGGAGTCTTCAATTAGCTTTTGCCGGACATGATAAGTTTTCAAATTATTACAGGGAGTTAGATATTGAAAGAGCTGTTACAAAAACGTCATACACGGTTGATGATGTAACCTATACCCGCGAAGCGATAGCATCGTTTCCAGACCGCGTTGTTGCAATGCGATTAACGGCAAGCAAGCCGGGCAAACTTTCTTTTACGGCTAGTTTTACCACGCCCCAAACAAGAGCGACCATTAAAACAACACCCGCCAAAGAACTGACCATTTTCGGGGTTACTTCTGACCATGAAACGGTTAAAGGCATGGTGAATTACAAAGGTATTGTAAGAATGAAACTGGAGGGTGGCGACCTGGCATCAAATGATACTTCGCTCACAGTAAAAAATGCGAATGCGGTAACTATCTATATTTCTATTGCTACTAACTTTAATAACTACCATGATGTTAGCGGCGATCAGGACAAAAGAGCGTTGGATTATTTGAACAAGGCTTATGTAAAGTCCTTTGCAGCTATGTTACCCGCCCATGTAGCAGCTTATCAAAAATATTTTAACAGGGTAAAACTTAATTTGGGCGTTAGTGATGCGGCAGCGGCCGCTTTGCCTACGGATGAAAGGCTGAAGAATTTTAACACAACCAACGATCAATCTTTTGCAGCGCTTTATTATCAATTTGGCCGTTATCTTTTGATCTCTTCTTCGCAGCCCGGCGGACAGGCAGCTAACTTGCAGGGTATATGGAATGATAAGCTCAAAGCATCATGGGATAGCAAGTACACTGTTAACATTAACGCAGAAATGAACTACTGGCCCGCAGAGAAAACAAACCTGCCCGAAATGCATTTGCCATTTATTGAGATGGTGAAAGACATGTCAATAGCCGGCCAAAAAACAGCGAAGGATATGTATGGCGCCCGTGGTTGGGTGGCTCACCATAATACAGATATTTGGCGTGCTACCGGCGCAATTGATGGCGCTACCTATGGCTTATGGAACGGTACCGGCGGTTGGACCAGCCAGCACCTTTGGGAGCATTATTTATATAGTGGTGATAAGGCTTATCTGGCGTCTATATACCCGGTAATGAAGGGTGCAGCAACTTTTTATGTTGATTATTTGGTGGAGCACCCGCAATACAAATGGCTGGTTGTTGCTCCGGATGAGTCGCCCGAGAACCCATCAAAGCAACACCAGAACTCTGCGGTTGATGCGGGGGTAACCATGACCAACCAAATAGTTTTTGAATTGCTAAGCTCTACCATAAAAGCGGCAGAGGCTTTGAAGAAAGATGCCAAGTTTATTGATACTTTAAAGGCGATAAGAAAACGCCTGCCGCCTATGCACATTGGACAATATGGCCAGTTACAAGAGTGGCTGGATGATGTAGACGATCCAAAAGATAATCACCGCCATATCTCTCATTTGTATGGTTTATTTCCATCCAACCAGATCTCGCCTCTTCGCACACCAGAATTGGCCAGCGCTGCTAAAACTACGCTAACGCATCGTGGTGATGTATCTACCGGGTGGAGCATGGGCTGGAAAGTTAACTGGTGGGCAAAAATGCTGGATGGCAATCACGCTTATAAACTAATTCAAAACCAGCTTACACCGGTTGGTTCTGGTGGCCGTGGCAGCGGTGGTACTTATAATAACCTATTTGATGCCCACCCGCCATTCCAGATAGATGGTAACTTTGGCTGTACATCGGGTATTACAGAAATGCTGATGCAAAGCGAAAACGGCGAAGTGCATTTACTTCCGGCGCTTCCGGATGTTTGGCAAAATGGTAGCATTAGCGGCATCCGTGCTATGGGCGGTTTCCAAATTGTAAGTTTAGAATGGAAGGATTCAAAGCTGGTAAAGGCGGTTATCAAATCTACGTTGGGCGGTAATTTAAGATTACGGGCACCTAACGCGATCAAAGTAGCTGCGGGAACGCCGTTGAAAAAGGCAGCAGGCAAAAACTCAAATGTGTTTTTCCAGGTTGAGGAAACGCCTGCAGCGATCATATCTGAAAAGGCAACTATCACTCCACTGACATTGAAAGAGACTATGGTTTATGACCTGCCAACAACAGCAGGCAAAACCTATACGTTGGTGGCAAAGTAAATTGCTCCATCAGAATAATTAAACAACGAAGGCGAGCAAGCCTGCATTTTCATTGCAGGCTTGTTTGTTTCAGGGCTTGTCCCGCGCCATAAACCTGTTCTTACCAAGCAGGAAACCTATAGCCAGCTTTATATTTTTCTTCCGGGTTTCAACTGTCTTTAAATTAGCTATATAACGAATGATCTCCTTCTGCCTGGAAGGTGGTAATCCATGAAAGATGGCGTGTGCTTCTTTGTTTTGAGCCAGTGCTTTTATAAGATCGGGATGGGGGTGCAGCGTACGATCACGCCGATCAAACTCGATCGATACTTCTATAATTTCGCCTATCTTTTTGGGCGAATTGGGTAGCATAGTGGTGTTAATGTATAAACGCCATTCTCCCTGGTAACGTAACAATGTCTGTTCGTATGGTTTTCCGTTTACCAATCCGCACACCGGAATATGCCCCTTCTCTTTTCCGGCATCTTTAAATAATGCTGCTAGTATAGCCTGCGGGACAAAAACGAAAGGGTTTATTCCGATGATATCTAGCTTAGCTTTAAAAGTTTGCATGTGCTGCAAGATACAGCTTGCACAACATTATTTATAAACGAAAAATACAGTTTTGTTTACTCAATTGCAGTTAACTGCCATTGAGTTTCAAGATGATATTTATATCTAACAAAAAAATGCTGCCTAAAATTGGCAGCATTTTCAATTTGTGCGGAGAGGGAGGGATTCGAACCCTCGATACACTTTTGGCGTATACACACTTTCCAGGCGTGCTCTTTCGACCACTCAGACACCTCTCCTGGTTAAATATCGGACGGCAAATGTAACAAAAAAAACCGCCCCGAAATTCGGAGCGGTCAAAACTAAATTATAACCTAAAAACTATACTATCACTTTATCACCATCATGGCAATTGCGGTGTTATTATAATAGAGTGCTTTAAGCTTAGATGGTTTAATGCAGATAATTATTTTTGTAAGATGATATGCGGCAGGCCAAACATTTGCCGTTATAACTGCAGATTAGCTAGAATTTATTTTAATAGTAATATGGAATTTAACCCAAACAGCAACGTTATTCAACTTTGTATCCAAGGCATGGCCATGGAAGAAAAAGGTAAACCCGAAGAAGCAAACGAACTGTTTGTTAAGGCTTGGAATGAAGCGACAAACGATTTTGAAAAATTTATTGCAGCTCATTATGTGGCCCGGCATCAAAAAACAACTGCCGACAGGTTAAAATGGTATCAAACAGCTTTGGAGTTTGCGTTAAGGGTAAATAATGACGCTGTTAAAGGCGCTTATGCTTCGTTATATTTAAATATTGCCAAATGCTACGAAGACATGGGCGACTTCGACAACGCGAAAAAGAATGAGGCATTAGCCACCTCTTTCAGTACCGCGCCAACGGATAAGGGTCCATTTTATCATGGTACCAGAGCAGACTTGAAGGTTGGTGATTTTTTAACGCCGGGATACCTATCTAATTATAAAGAGGAGCTCCAAATGAATCATATATACTTCACCGCTGTGGCTAATGGAGCCGGCCTTGCTGCTGCACTGGCTAAAGGCGATGGACGTGAACGTGTTTATATAGTTGAACCGACAGGAGATTTTGAAAATGATCCAAACGTTACCGACAAAAAATTTCCGGGCAACCCCACCCGCTCGTATAGAACCCTGGAGCCTTTAAAGATAGTTGGCGAAGCAACAGATTGGGCGAGACAAACACCCCAAGATTTACAAAAATGGCGCGAAAGACTAGCCAATAACAAAGGGCAAATTATTAATTAGTTTGAATATGCGGACCCTTTTTAGGTTTTGGGTAGTGTAAAACAAAACGTACTTCCGCTCCCCTCTAAAGATTTAACAGAAATACTGCCACACAGATTTTCAACGATTTTTTTTGTAATTGCAAGCCCCATACCGGTACCGGGATATTCTTCGCGGGTATGTAAGCGTTTAAAAGGGAGAAAAATTTCTTTGAGATGAGCAGGGGCTATCCCTATGCCATTATCTGTTACAGCAAATTTCCAGTAATCGCCCTTATCCTCAACAGATACTTTAACAGCGGGTGCGCTACCCGCATGATGGTACTTTAAAGCGTTACCAATAAGGTTTTGAAATATCTGTCGTACGGGCCCTCTAAAAGTATTTAAAGCAGGTAATTGCTCCACCTCAATATTAGCCATAAGTTCTTCCACCTGCTTTCTAAATAAACCGGTTATCTCCAAAACCAACGCCTGCAGATCTACCGTTTCCCGTTTATCATCCATACGCCCAACACGCGAGTAATGCAACAAATCAAGTATTATCTGGCGCATCCGGGTGGCTCCATCAACTGCATAATACATATACTGTTTGCCTTTGTCGTCAAACAGATCGCCATACTTTTTGTTGATCTGCCCTAAAAAGCCGGTAACCATACGCAAAGGCTCCTGCAGGTCATGCGAGGCCACATATGCAAATTGCTCAAGGTCGGCGTTTGAAATGGCCAATTCCTTGGCTTTCTGCTCCAACATTTCATTTAATATCTTTAATTCGGCCTTGCGTATAAGGCGTTCATCTGATAGTAGCGCTTCTTTTTCCAATTCAGCCACATGCAGGGCTTGCTGTAAGTACAGCTCACTATATTTTTTAAGCTGGTATGACCATAATCCGCATATCAGAAAAATTGCCGCGGCCAAACTTATGTGGATAATAAAGGTGGATACATCAAAATACTCAAGCCGGGTAAAATATATTTCAGAAAATCCGGCATTTTGTAAATAGCCGAACACCGCGTGGTGGAGCATAACAACAACTAAGATCGGGATTTGTAATCGCCAGTTTTGATAGGTAATAAGTAATGCACTGCCTATAAAAGCAAAAAAATGCATTTCGAACAAACCATGCAGCTGATAAATAAACTGTGCCATAAATACGCCGTAAACGGCGCTAAGCACGTATTGGTAAAGATCAGACTCTGGCAGCATGCGCTTTACAGAGTAATAAGCCAAGAGGCAAATGCTACCAATGCCAATTGCAGTGGGCCAGGTATCATAAAAAAATGCAAAACCGCAACCAATAAAAAAATACCCGATGAGAAAATAATTCATCAATCGGTCTGAACGTTCTTTAACGCCCAATAGCATAGCATAATTATTTGCCTGGCTCATTTTAAGTTGGAATGTATTTTTTGCGTTTGGATAAACTGCACAGGATGAGCGTTGGCAATGGACTTGCGGTTCAATTCTCCGCCTCGAAGAATTTTATAACCCTCAGACTCGGGCGCAGGCTTGCTGTATTGCCAACTGGTATACCAAAACATTGTACCGGCGGCAATTGTCAAAAATAAAAGCCAGATCCCGGTAAGGTATTTTCTCATGACATCTTTTACGTAACCTGCCAACAAAAGTTATTTTATTCTTTGTTATGTCCGGTGCGCGTTTTATCTGTGATATCTTTTATAACCTCATCAAGTTCTTGTGCAGAGATCATCAGATATTCAAACATTTGTGCCATTGCTACAGGGAAATCAACCATTTTTTCCTTTAGATCCTGTATTAAAGCCACCAATCCCATTATTCTGGTTAATGGTGCACGAATGACGTGCGATTGCATCCAGGAAATCTCTTTTAAAGTTTTATTCTGCGTTTCTATTTCGCTGATATAATTTAGCCGTTCAGTAATGTCATTGGCCAAAATAATTTTCGCAGCTTTCCCCTTGTAATCAACGGTATTGCTTTGAATTTCAACCTGAATAAGGTCGCCATTTTTCTTTTGGTGAAGAAAAATACCCTGTTTAATAAAGCGATTAACGTTATGTGGTTTGTTGATGATATCATCAATGGCATGGATCTCGGTTACGGGACGAATGTCCAGAATCGTCATTGCGAGAAATTCTTCGCGCGAGTAGCCATAATGTTCTACGGCAGCATCATTTACATCAAGAAAACGAAGCGTAGCCACCTCAAATACCCACATAGGCAAGGGGCTAAGCTGAAAAAGCTCACTGTATTTTAACTGTGAAGCCGCCAATTCATCACTTTGTCGCCTCCGCTCAGAGCTGTAAATAATGCTTTTGTATAAAGAGAGCGATGTAAGCTCGTCTTTTAGCAGATAATCGGCTACGCCTAACGACAGAGATCTTACACTAAAGGCAAAATCAGCATAACCCGTTAATACAATCACGGGCGCATTGGGACAAGCCTTTACAATGGCTTCAATAAGTGGCTCGCCGGCATTGTCGGGCAGGGTAATATCAAGTAGTACAATATCAAAATCAGCATCAGGTTTTGTAAGTTCGGCCATGGCCGACTTAAAGTTAGGAGCGTGTTTAATGGTTGCTGCTTTAATTTGGTCATTCAAAAAGTCTTCAACCAGCGCGAAGTCGCCGGGATTGTCCTCAATTACCAAAATTTTTAAAGCACTGCTGTTCATTAGTTGCGGGGAATAGATACTACACTAACCCAAAAGTCTTCGATCTGCGTTACGGCATGCATAAAATCATGCAGATCAATAGGTTTGGTTATATAACAATTAACATGGTTTTGGTATGAATTCAGAATGTCTTTCTCAGATGACGATGTTGTAAGCATAATTACGGGGATATGTCTAAAGTCATCATTATTCTTAATATAATGCAACACTTCGTGCCCGCTTTTTTTAGGCAGGTTAATATCTAACAGCATCAAATCCGGCATTGATTTTTTATCCGTCAGCGATTCAAAAAAATTAATAGCCGCCTTGCCATCTTTTATCACGCTTACCTTATTTGTAATACGACTTTCCGCAAGCGCTTCGCTGGTTAATAGGATATCGCCCTCATTATCCTCTATCAATAGTATTTGTACAGGTTTCATAATTTGTTTTTTAATAAGGTGAAATAAAAGATGCTGCCTTCGCCGGGAGTTGACTCTACCCAAATTCTCCCTCCTAAATTCTCTATGATCTTTTTGGTAACGGCCAGGCCCATGCCTGTGCCCGAGTATTCGTCTTTACTGTGTAGCCGCTGAAAAATGATAAATATTTTGTCGTAATATTCCTGCTCCATCCCAATGCCGTTATCCTGCACTGCTATTTGCCAATGGTGTCCCACGTCTTTACAATCAACAGTAATAATAGGGGTAGCATCTGCCCGCTGGTATTTCAGCGCATTACCTATCAGATTTTGAAGAACTTGCCTAAGCGGAGCTTTGTAGGTATTTAGTACGGGTAAATGCTGACATTTTACCTGCGCTCCCTGTTCTTCTATTTGTTTGCTTAAGAGGTTGAGCGTTTCAATAAACAATTGGTTCATGTCAACTTCTTCCGTTTTCTCTTCCTTACGGCCTACTCTTGAATATTCAAGCAGGTCAAGAATGATCTGGCGCATACGCTTGGCACCATCTACCGCGAAGTGAATATATTGCCGGCCCTTTTCGTCAATTGCAGCGGTGTATTTACTCTCAAGCAATGTTAAAAAACTGGTCACCATACGCAACGGTTCCTGCAAATCATGCGAGGCGACGTAGGCAAACTGCTCCAGTTCATCATTTGACATCGCAAGTTCCTTGGTGTGTTTTTGCAAATTGTCATTGAGGGTATGCAGTTGTATCTCTGAATGTTTACGCTCGGTAATGTCTGATCGTATGGCTACGTATTGGTAAGGTTTTCCCTTCTCGTCTAAAAAAGGTACAATAGTGGTATCAACCCAATAATGTGTACCGTCTTTAGCTTTATTCTTTAGCTCACCCTTCCATATCTTACCGCTGGCAATGGTCCGCCATAATGCGCGAATAAAGGTCTTTTCGTGAAAAGAGGAATTAATAATGCGATGATCCTGACCGATCAACTCATCAACCGAGTACTTGGATATGCGGCAAAAGTTATCATTAACGTGGTTTATCACGCCTTGTTGGTCAGTAATGGCTACAATAGCCGACTCATCAAGCGCATATTTATAGGCCAGCAATTCCTGCATGGTTTGCTGGTACACCTCTTCTGATCGCTTCTTCTCGGTAATGTCTCTAAAATTACAGATGATGGCTTCAATACCGGGTTGATGCAGTGCGTTGGTGTACGTGCACTCCAGCCACATATAATTTCCATCGTAACGTTTAGAACGGAAGCTAATAGTCTCCGCTGTGTCCGGTTGCTTTGCTACCCTTTCCCGTAATAAATTAACTTGAGGCCAATCTTCAGGATGAATGAGTTGTGGAGAAGCTAAAAAAGATAGTTCGGTATCTATCCAGCCGCTCATTCGTTCTGCTGAAGGGCTGCGAAAAATAACTTCAAACTTGTTGTTAAGTAAACTAATACCCTCATGACTGTTTTCGATCAATTTACGAAAAAGGCCATTTTCAGTAATTCTTTTTGTATAGAGCTGTTGCTCGCCGGTGATCGGCTTCTGGCTTACACGCATAGTAAAATTATGAAAAGGGGTATTATTTAAAGTTACCTAAATCAATCATTAAAAAGTCAGACATTTCTTACTTGTTTTTTTTGGCTTAATATAATGGATATCAAGTCAAAAAATGATGTCCACTCAGAATCACTTAGCAGGGTTCCTGTACTTTTATACGTAAAATAAAAAGTTATGTTAGCCTAAAAAACAAGTTTAAGGGGCTTTTTGAAAAAGCAACGGCGAATGGCATGGGGGTAGGGACGGTAAGATACCGCGACCACTTATTGCAATAGTTGGGACATGGTGTAATTGACGACTATATCGCAGCGGGTTAGGTTAAATTCATATATCTGCTCCGGTTTCCATTTTTTATTAAGTTCTGTTTTCAGCATTTCCTTAGCACGGGCCAAACGAATCTTGACGTTTGATTCTCCTAATGACAATGCGTCCATTGTTTCGTTTGTACTCATGCCCTGCACTTCGCGCATAACAAAAACCAGTCTGTACTTTTCGGGCAGAGCGGCAACAGCCTCTTCTAATATCAGCTTTAACTCTTTATTCATTAAGCCATTTAACGGGGTGTCATTGTGCTCTTCATCAAACTGCGTTTCCATTAGCAATTTTTCTTTTTTTGTTATTCGTTTTTTATGCAATAAACTTTCATTAATCAAAATGCGGGTAAGCCAGGTGCCAAAGCTGGACTGCTGCCTGTAATTGCTCAACTGCCGGTAGGCGTTTATATAAGCGATCTGCATAATATCTTCTGCCTCGGCGTTGTCGTTAACAATAGACATGCTGATGCGATACATTCTTGAATTATACCTACGCATCAGGTGCTCATAAAGATGAAGCTCACCGTTAACTATTCTCGCAACGAGTTCTTCATCATTCAAACTATTTACTGTAGGATAGTCCATGCTTGTTCTGCTTATTTAAATAGAGTATCTAAATAGTAAAGGGTTACAAATATCAATAGGGTATTTAACTTTTGTAACCCTTTTTTAACGGGGAGACTCTAATAAGTATTTAATCAAAAGAATTATGCAAACAAACTCAAAAAACGTTAGTGACGTGCAAACCCTGCTCAAGTTTACTTTTGGATTAGTACCCATTGTGGCAGGTGCCGACAAATTTACAAACTTGTTAACCAACTGGGAACAATACTTAAATCCAGCATTGAAAAACTTGCTTCCCTTCGGCGCGCATGTTTTTATGATGATAGTTGGTGTTATTGAAATAGTTGCCGGTATTATAGTTTTGGCAAAGCCGAAGATCGGCGCGTACATAGTTAGTGCCTGGCTGATACTTATCGCGCTGACATTGATCAGCTCGGGCAAATACCTTGATGTTGCAGTGCGGGATATTGTAATGGCTATTGCTGCATATTCATTAGCAAAGCTTTCATCGACAGACCAATTTGCTACCACGTAATAA
>CBFGNU010000004.1:0-39274 GCA_965650195.1 uncultured Mucilaginibacter sp.
AATTTTAGTTCGGGCTTCAAAACGCCCAATAAATTACCCAAGCCTATAGTAAGCACGGCAAATAGCAGCAACGACAAGAAGAGTAGTGACAGCGCGTAAAAAAACTTGGCAGAATAAACCGACCATTTTGGTATCGGCAAGCTAAACAACGTCTTCCAGGTATCAGCCCGGTGCTCAATACTGTTTACAGAGTAGGCTATAAAAACCACCAACATAGGCAGCAACAAGGCACCCATTACGTTAAATATTGCACCAGAGAATTGCATCCAGAGTAAAAACCCCGGCGCTTTTGCCATTCTGTGGCTTTCTGCATAAAAACCGATGGAGACAAGCGAAGTGATAATTACCGGCAGTAGTATAGCCGCCCAAAAGCCCAATGTGTTGCGGCTTTTGTAAAACTCAGACCTTAATGATAATATAAACCCTTTCATATAGCCTGGTTTTGCGTGATGTTTAAGAATAGGTTTTCCAGATCTTTTTGCACCTTATGTATGCTGTAAACTGTTAATCCGCCCTTGTTGAGTAAAGCATTGATAGCGCCGGAGTCTTCTTTTGATTTATAGGTAACTGCAAGGTGATCATCATTTACTTCAGCCACTACATAGCCATTCTTTGTAAGCAGATTGGCAGCGTCCACCGTGTTATCGGTTTCAATACGTACCAGCGGTTTACTTAGCGATTCCAGGTCTTTTATCTCGCCCTGAAACAGTAACTCGCCTTTGTTAATAATAGCCACGTGGGTGGCCATACGCTCTATCTCGGCCAATAAATGGCTGGATATAAAAACAGTTTTGCCATGCTCTTTTGTAAGGCGCTTCAATAATTCGCGTATCTCAATAATGCCGTTAGGATCAAGGCCGTTGGTGGGTTCATCCAGCATCAGCAATTTGGGATCGGGCAATAGCGCAAGGGCAATGCCTAAGCGTTGTTTCATCCCTAACGAATAATTGCCGGCTTTTTTATTGGCGGCGGCTGTTAACTGTACCAAAGCCAACATTTCGTCAACGCGGCTTGCATTAATTTGTAAAAGTATAGCCCGGTTTATTAGGTTTTCTCTGCCGCTTAAATGGCTGTATATGGCAGGCTGCTCAATAAGCGAGCCTATTTGTGAGAGTATTTGTGTGCGGTTGGTTTCAAAATCCAACCCGAATATTTTTATATCGCCCTGGCTGTGTTGCAGCAGGTTAAGAAGTAGTTTTATGGTAGTGGTTTTCCCGGCACCATTAGGGCCAAGAAAACCATATATGCTTCCTTGCGGAACTTGAAGAGATAGGGAACTGACAACAGTTTGAGTGCCGAACTTAAAAGTTAAGCCGGTAGTTTCAATTACCATACATTTTCTTTTTTAACTGATGCAACAGTCCTTAAAAAGTTTACACCTTTAACAAACAGCGATGTAGCTTTTACCGTTGAAGATGCCGCCACTTCGGCCTCATGCTTTTTTTGTTCAAACTGATAGCTGATCCCCATTACCAGGGCAAATACTAACGGTGCAAGTAACATTACAAAAGGATTGGTGTTGTTAACTAACTTTTTCATTGCGATTGATTTTATGATACAAAGAAATATCAAAATATCAACCTGCTAAAATGATTTAGACCAACTGTTGCTATTTATAGATGAACAGTCACAGTAGCAATATAAGGTGTTTGTCGATAATAAAAGCCCGTTCATCGATAAAAATATAGGCTGTATATAAATACTATAGCCCGCAAGTTCAAAATATTAAATTTGGGATGATGAAAAAAGGCTTGCAAATATTCTGGCATGTATTTATTTGGCTCAGTTTAATGTCTTATGTGTTGTTCGTTGTACGTAACAACGCCAGATTCACCACGCAGGGTATACTCGTGTTGTTCGTCCTTTACGGTCTCATCAACATCAGTTTATTCTACATCAACTACCTTATTTTAATACCCCGATTTTTAAACCGCAAACAATACGCGGTTTATGCAATGGCTGTGCTGATTGTTGTAATAGCCTATGGCCTTGCCAAATACGGGGTAGGGCGAATTTTTCCGAATGATGTATTGCTGCGAAACTCAAATAACATTATTGGCTTTTGGTCGTACTTTATAAGTACGGCTATTACCAGCATGATGTTCGTTTTTCTGAGCGTGGTTTTAAAGTTTAGTATTGATTGGTTTTTGAATGAACGGATCCAGCGCGACCTGGAAAATCAACGCTTGAGCGCCGAACTGGCGTTTTTAAAATCGCAGATCAATCCGCATTTTTTGTTCAACTCATTAAACAGCATTTACTCGCTGGCCTATCAAAAGTCGGAGAATACGCCGGGTGCCATACTCAAACTATCAGAGATAATGCGGTACATGTTGTATGAGAGCAATGACAATAAGGTGGCGCTGGAGAAAGAGCTGCAATACCTGCAAAACTACATCGACCTGCAAAAAATAAGGTTCGGTAAAAAGGCTTTTATTGATTTTAAGATCGAAGGCGAAGTAGGCGACCAGCGTATAGTTCCTTTGCTGCTGATAGCTTTTATTGAGAATGCCTTTAAGCACGGCGTAGCTAACGATGCGGCAACGGCTATTCAACTGCTTATACGGATTGATGCTACCAGCTTATACTTTTTTATCCGGAATAAAAAGCACACTAACAACCGTGATGCATCAGGCGGAATTGGCCTTAGCAATGTAAAACGCAGGCTTGATCTGTTGTATCCACGAAAATATAGTTTAGAAATACGCGACGAAATTGATACGTACACTTGCGAATTATCCTTAGTTTTATAGCATGATAAGATGTTTGGTTGTTGATGATGAGCCTTTGGCGCTAAACATTTTGGAAGATTATATTTCCAAAATCCCTTTCTTAGAACTGGTTAAGGCCACCACAAACCCTATTGAAGCACTAACCATGGTGCAGGACGGCAATATAGATCTGGTTTTTTTAGATGTACAAATGCCCGAACTGACAGGCATTCAGTTTCTGAAAATTGCTAACGGGAAAACAAAGGTGATTTTAACGACCGCTTATCCGCAATACGCGCTGGAGGGTTATGAGCTGGACGTGGTTGACTATTTATTAAAGCCGATAGCTTTTGATCGTTTCTATAAGGCCGCGCAAAAAGCGCAGGGTATTATAAGGCCCGCAGTCGGACAGTCAGCCGAACCTGCGCAACACGTGCAACAGCAACAGCAGGATTTTATGAGCGATTTTATTTTTGTTAAAAGCGAACATAAAATACAAAAGGTATACCTGCACCAGATACTATTTATTGAAGGATTAAAGGATTATATATCCATTTTTACCACCAACGAGCGCATTATAACCCTGCAAAACATGAAGAAGATGGAAGACACGCTTCCGGAGAAACATTTTGTAAGGGTGCATAAATCATACATAGTAGCGCTCAATAAAATTGACAGCATTGAGCGCAGCCGCATCCGCATAGGCGACAAAATTATACCCGTAGGCGATACCTACCGCGACGATTTCTTTAAGATTGTTGACGGGAAGAACGTGTAGATTTTAACATCCGATAACTATGACTAAACCTTTTATTGCAATTTTAAGCTTGATTCTCTCATGTAGTTTCATTTATGGGCAAACGCCCAATATCGATCTGAATATTTAGGTAAAAAAGTAAGTTATTTTACAAATTTGGAAAAGAGCTTAGGTAGTTCAAAGTACAAGACTGATCAAACTTATATTTCAGATAACAATACTGCTCAACCTCTAATATTCATCAGGAAAGAGACGGGCCTACCGGACTTATTGGTTTACTATACTTTCTCCAAAAAAGATTCAATCATTTCAGAAATTCTATATGAGTGGGATGTGACTAATTTCGACAAAAAGGACAATAACCAACAAACATTGGATTTTGAAAAGAAACTAATAGAAAGATATAATCAAATAGTCGAACTCGTATCATCTAAATACGGACAATCAGCAGTTACCGGCAATTTAAATGATTTGTCTTTGATCAATTCAAGAGCGGGGTTAAGGCGTACGGACATCTGGAAACCAAATGACAGTTTTAAAATTAGATCATACGCCACAATATCTAACTTTTATAAGCAAGACAGTTTTACCACAGTAAACCCTACTCACAGAATAAGGCTGTATGTAGAGTTAGCTAAAAATTAGAATCATTTAAATGATAATCTAATCTCTGGTCAACTAATCACCTAAAATATAGCCTCAGCAATTCGCTTTGTAGGGCCAGGATTACCCATGGTATAAAAGTGCATTACCGGGGCGCCGAAGGCTATCAATTCTTTACACTGGTTTATCATCCACTCAATACCTACCTCTTTAACATCTGCTTCGGTTTTGCAGGCATGTACCGCATCGCTCAGATCATCCGGCATATCAATATGGAAGATCTTTGGCAAGCTAATTAACTGCTTTGAGGATGTTATAGGTTTCAGTCCCGGGATAATAGGCACGTTAATGCCATTCTCGCGGCATTGCTTTACAAACTCTATGTATTTGCTATTGTCGTAAAACATCTGGGTTACAATAAAGTCGGCACCGCCATCCACTTTTTGCTTCAGATATTTAAAATCAGTTTTTAAGTTAGGCGATTCAAAATGTTTTTCAGGATACCCCGCCACGCCAATGCAAAAATCAGATTTAACCGACACATGATCTTCGTGCAGGTATTTGCCGTTGTTCATATCCACTACCTGTTGTAGGAGTTCGTTAGCGTAACAATGCCCGCCGGGAGTTGGCACAAAAGACGATTCTGTTTTGCGGGCATCACCGCGCAGTACTAATACATTTTCTATACCTAAAAATTGCAGGTCTATAAGCGCATATTCGGTTTCCTCCTTGGTAAATCCACCACAAATAAGGTGAGGTACCGCATCAACCCCGTACTTGTTCATAATAGCCGCGCATACGGCAACAGTACCCGGACGTTTACGATAGCTTACCTTCTCCAACAAGCCACTTGCGTGCTCCTTATACACACTTTCCTCGCGCGATGAGGTAACATCAATGAACGGAGGTTTAAACTCCATCAGCGGGTCTATTGCGTCAAATATGCCCTGTATGCCGCGGCCCTTCATCGGGGGAAGAAGTTCGAAAGAAAAGAGGGTCTTTCCTTTAGCATTCTCAATATGCTCAGTAATTTTCATTTTTTAGTATCAAGTAGCTAGTATCAAGTATTTAGACTTTTTTGCAGTCCGGATATCATTTTTTGTATTTCGATAAGGGCCAGACAAATATCCTCTGATTTTTCTACTGTTATATAATTAAAATCTTTTGAAATAATGATTTGCGTTTCAAGTTCAAATGCTGAACCGAGTGCAATATTAAGAAACTGATGCAACTCTTTGTTAGATTTTCTTCCGCAGCCTTCTGCAATATTTGAAGGGATAGAAACAGCGCAGCGAGTCATTTGCGAAATCAGGCCGAATTTCTCTTCGGATGGAAAGTTCCGGGTCAGTATGAATATTGTTTTGGCAATTTCCATACCTGCTTTCCATACTTTTAACTCTTTAAAATTATGCATCTGTTGTCTTGCTACTTGATACTAGCTACTTGATACTAAAAATCAATAATTAAGATTGGGACCAAGCCAACGTTCAACCGTTTCTACAGACATATTCTTTCTTGTGGCATAGTCCTCTATCTGATCCTTACTGATCTTATTCAAACCAAAATACCTCGACTGCGGATGAGCGAAATAAAATCCGCTTACAGATGCGGCCGGCATCATGGCCAGGCTTTCGGTAAGGTGCATGTGGGCGTTGTCTTCAGCCTTAAGTAGTTCAAACAACGTTATCTTCTCGGTATGTTCCGGACAAGCAGGATAACCCGGTGCCGGACGAATACCTGCATACTCTTCTTTGATCAATTCTTCCTTGCTCAGTTCTTCTCCTTGTGCATAACCCCAGTATTCTTTACGCACCAGTTCGTGCATTTTTTCCGCAAAGGCTTCAGCTAGTCTATCAGCCAGGGCCTTGGCCATAATGCTGTTGTAATCATCGTGATCCTTTTCGTATTTGGCTACCAACTCATCGCAACCAATACCGGTTGTTACAGCGAACCCTCCAAAGTAATCGGCAACACCGCTTTCTTTAGGAGCAACAAAGTCGGACAAAGCATAATATGGTTCGCCTTTTACCTTTTCTGATTGCTGACGTAGCGTATGTATGCGTGACAGTAATTGGGTGCGGCTCTCATCAGTGTACAATTCAATATCATCACCTACAGCGTTAGCCGGCCAAAAGCCGATAACGCCATTTGCCTGCAGCAGTTTATTGTCTACTATTTCTTTTAACAATGCCTGTGCATCGTCAAATAGCCTTTTGGCTTCGTCACCAACAAACTTGTCTTCAAATATTTTAGGGTAGCTGCCGCGCAGTTCCCAGGTGTGGAAGAAAGGTGTCCAATCGATATAAGGCACCAGTTCTGTAAGCGGATATGCTTCAAAAACCTTAGTGCCGGTAAATGATGGTGCAGGTGCAACCTTGGCTACATCTATCTTAAATCTATCGGCACGGGCCTGCTCAAGCGATACAAATCGCTTGTCTGATTTTTTGTTGGCGTGGGCCTCGCGGGCTTTTTCGTACTCGTCTTTTATGCCTTTTATGTAGGCGTCGCGGGTATCCCTGTTCATCAGGCTGCTACAAACGGTAACACTGCGTGAGGCATCCAACACGTGAATAGCCGCACCCGAATAATTAGGCGCAACCTTAACCGCTGCGTGTATGCGCGATGTTGTAGCACCACCAATTATCAACGGAATGGTAAACCCTTCGCGTTCCATCTCTTTAGCAAAATGCACCATCTCATCTAACGACGGGGTGATCAATCCGCTGAGACCGATAATATCTACATCTTGTTTTTTAGCTTCTTCTATAATGCGTTGCGCAGGTACCATAACGCCAAGGTCTATCACCTCGAAGTTATTGCAGGCCAAAACCACGCCTACAATGTTTTTGCCTATATCGTGTACATCGCCTTTTACAGTGGCCATTAACACCTTACCTGCATTGGCGCGGCTACCGCTTGAATCTTCTCCGGCATCAATAACACGCTGTTTCTCCAACTCAATAAAGGGCAGCAAATAAGCCACCGCCTTTTTCATTACGCGGGCTGATTTTACTACCTGTGGCAGAAACATCTTACCGGCACCAAACAAGTCGCCTACAATGTTCATTCCGTCCATTAGCGGACCTTCAATTACTTCTAAAGGCTTGGCGTATTTCTGGCGGGCCTCCTCCACATCAGCGTCCAGGTATTCAATAATACCTTTTACCAATGCGTGTGACAAGCGGCTTTCAACAGGCTCGTTGCGCCACTGTTCATCGCGTACTATTTCCTTGCCTTTGCTTTTTATAGTGTCGGCATACTCCACCAGTCGCTCAGTTGCATCATCGCGGCGGTTAAGTAAAACGTCTTCAACCAACTCCAGCAATTGCTTGTCAATCTCCTCGTAAACCTCCAGCATACCGGCGTTTACAATCCCCATATCCATACCTGCTTTTATAGCATGGTATAAAAATGCCGAGTGCATAGCCTCACGCACAACATTGTTTCCCCTGAATGAGAACGAGATATTACTCACGCCGCCGCTCACTTTAGCGTGCGGCAGGTTTTGTTTTATCCAACGGGTTGCTTCAATAAAATCAACCGCGTAGTTGTTGTGTTCTTCTAGTCCTGTAGCAACTGTTAATATATTGGGGTCGAAAATGATATCCTCAGGAGGGAAACCAACTTCATTCACCAAAATATTGTAGGAGCGTCCGCAAATTTCTTTACGTCGCTCCAGGCTATCTGCCTGACCAGTTTCGTCAAAAGCCATGACTACCGTAGCGGCACCGTAGCTCATTATTTTACGGGCATATTCTTTAAACTTCTCCTCGCCCTCTTTAAGCGAGATGGAGTTAACAATACCCTTGCCTTGTATACATTTTAAACCGGCCTCAATCACCGTCCATTTGGATGAATCGATCATGATAGGCAGCTTGGCAATATCAGGTTCAGAAGCTACCAGGTTAAGGAACTTAACCATCACCGCTTCAGAGTCTATCATGCCCTCGTCCATGTTGATGTCGATCACCTGCGCGCCACCTTCAACCTGCTGCGCTGCAACGGATAAAGCTTCCTCGTAGTTTTCAGCCAGTATCAGCTTACTAAATTTAGGGGAACCTGTAATGTTGGTACGCTCGCCCACGTTTACAAACATGGTGTCGGGCTTAATGGTAACGGCTTCCAGTCCGCTTAAGCGCATGTTTGGCTCAAGGGTTGGTATAAGGCGTGGCGAATACTGCGCTGCTTTATCAGCAATACATTTTATGTGATCAGGGGTAGTTCCGCAACAGCCACCCACAATGTTTACCATGCCCGATTTGATGAAATCATCAACCTGGTGCGCGGTTTCGTGCGGGGTTTCGTCGTACTGGCCAAATTCATTTGGCAGGCCGGCGTTGGGGTAAGCGGATATAAATACATCCGCTTTCTCAGAAAGCTCCTCTAAATGCGGGCGCATTTCTTTAGCACCCAAGGCGCAGTTAAGACCTACCGACAATAAGTTAGCATGGCGCACCGAGTTCCAGAACGCTTCAACCGTTTGCCCCGAAAGGGTACGGCCAGAAGCATCAGTAATGGTGCCCGATATCATGATAGGCAAATGCTTGCCCCTTTCCTGCGCGTATTTATCAGCAGCGAACAATGCGGCTTTGGCGTTCAGGGTATCAAATATGGTTTCAATCAGCAATACATCCGAGCCACCATCAACCAAACCACGGATCTGGTCGTAATAAGCATCGGCAAGAATATCAAAAGTAACGGCGCGATAGCCCGGATCGTTAACATCAGGAGATAGCGAAGCCGTTCTATTGGTCGGACCAACGGCGCCTGCTACAAAGCGCGGTTTTGATGGATCCTTAGCATTGTATTCATCAACAACCTCACGAGCTAAACGGGCACCCTCGTAGCTTAACTCATAAGCCAGCTCTTCCATCTTGTAGTCGGCCAATGAAATAACCTGCGTGCTGAAGGTATTGGTTTCGATAATATCAGCACCGGCATCTAAATATTCAGCGTGTATAGCTTTGATCACATCCGGGCGCGTAAGGTTAAGCAGGTCATTATTTCCCTGCAGATCGCTTGGATGATCTTTAAACCGCTCCCCACGAAAATCCTTCTCCGTCAACTGGTACCGTTGTATCATGGTACCCATTGCCCCGTCAATAACCAGGATGCGTTTTTTTAGTTCTTCTTTTATATTCATTTTGAGTAGCTAGTAGTTAGTATCAAGTAGTAAGTATTACCTGTGCAATTAGTATAGCCAAACACAAGACATAAATCTTTATACTTGATACTAATTACTTGATACTAAAAAAAGCTTATTTCGAAGAGTCGGGTATATCATGACTTTCGCTTATCCGTCTCAACCCATAAGTCTGCGGGCTGAGTAGAATGTAGCACCTTGTTAAGTAACAGGTTGCTAAGACATCGCAGGGTCTAATCCCTCCGTCTTTCTCTATAAGCAGCGCAAAGGTGCGCAATAAGTTTGTAAAGTGCAAGCATTTTGCCACTGCTTACAATACGACGACAACCGCTACCGGTGTTGCAGAAAAATATGGCAACAAATGCAACACTTGCAACGGCATTTTTATGTAAATACCTAGTTTATAGTGACTTTTGAAATTGCTATGCAACACTTTGCAACAGACTTATAAGTCAGGAAATCTAGCTGTAAAACATTTGTAAGTAATTATATATCAAACAACTGTACAGCGGGTTAGTTTACACATTTGCGTGCAACAGTCTTACGCATTAGTAAAGCCCTAACACGGCTCGCTGCTTAAGCTCGCGCGAGATGGGGGTTAAGCGCGCTCCGCGTCAGATTTGACGGTTCAATTATAGATCCACAAAAGTGTGTTCTTTTTTTGCTTTCGCAATAGCGGATCAACCAACTTCATGGTGTTGTTGGATATGGCAGGGCAGCCCCATCCTTCGGGCGTGCCCAGCGGATAAACTTCCTGCTCGGGCACGTCGTCCCACGAGTGAAAAACGATTTGCCGCCCCATAGCTTTATTGTTGGTGCTTTCCAATCCGTTTAAATAATATTTAACATGAATACCCCAATTACTGTAACCTCGTCCCTTTAGTTGGTATTTTCCTAACGCGGTACAGTGACTTCCGTCTGCATTGCTGAACTCGGGTTTGTATCTGGATGAGGTACCCGACCATGGCGACCTGCCACAGCCGTGACTAACCAGGCCCGATGCTAATATACTATCGCCTTTAAAGCTCCAAACCACAAAGCGCTTAACGCCTGATGATAAACTCATGTCTATTAAAATGCAATACTGTGTGTTGTAGCCTTTTTGCTTACAAAATTGCAAAGCTTGTTTTGCTTTTTCCCGGGTACGTTTAATATCAAGATGTTTTGCGGCGGCGCGGAAACTTAAAAGCAATAAAAAAGCCGGCAGAATTCTGTAAATTATTTTATACATGGTTTTGCCGGCTATTTCTATGTTATAGGATGTTACCGTCTGCTGCCAAATATGCGCAACATCGACATAAACAGGTTGATAAAGGTTGTATACAGTACAAACGCACCGATTATTACCAATTTCTTTGACTCAGCACTACCATACTCTAAACCTGCGCCTATGCGTTTCAACATTTGCATATAATATGCGGTGAGGCCCACCATTAAGGCAACAAAAACAAAGCTTATTACATACTGAATTGAGTCACTCGCTAAAAAGAAATTAACAATGCTCACAACAAATGCTGCCCCAAATATAGTAATTAGTATTGACCCAAACTTAGTAAGATCTTGTTGTGTAGTGTAACCTGCAACTGCCATTATTCCAAATACCACAGCAGCACTAACAAACACCGTGAAAATAGAGCTTGCAGTGTATATTAATCCTATTGTGCTTAAGCTAACCCCTATAGCCACAGCATAAGCTATAAAAATACTAAGTAAAATGGGGTATGGCATGCGGGTAAAGCCGAACGCTATAGTCATAGACAATGCTACTGGAGCAAATATGACAACGTATCCCATAGGCGAAAAGCCGCCGGTAACCGGATTGAAAATAATACCTAATATGCTGGGGCCAATTAATAACGCAATTGCGGCGGATATGCCCAAGCCCACAAACATCCAGGTGAAAACCTTAGCGAGGTATTTGCGAGACGAGTCTGCCTCATTAATTTGTATTACGTTATCGTAAACGTAGTTTGATTCTTTAATTTCCATTTTTATGTTTCAATTATTGGTACTAAGTTAGTTTTTTAGTATCAAGTAGCTAGTATCAAGTATCAAGTATCAAAACTAAGTAATTTTTAAATAAGCCAAGGAGCGAGAATCAAACAAGATAATTAAAATAAAAAACTTAAAAATCTTGATACTTGATACTAACTACTTGATACTCTATGAAAGCCGCTTAATCAACTGCTCCTCCACTTTCTTAAAGAACTGTATTGGCTTTAAATTGCGCCAAACCATATCATCCAGTTCGCCGCCAAAGTTGATATAGTAGTCTATGTTGTTACGTTTAAACTCTTCAATCACATGCTCGCGGAAGTTAATTCCCGCTATCCAGCCATCATCCACATCCTGAAACCATTCTTCATAATAACAATCGTCAGATGAGTGGTAGTTCAACACATTCTCCCCTATCAGGATAAATTTATTGATACCGTAGTCGCTCATCAGCTCCAATATCTCGCGCTTAAGCAGCATAATATCATTGTTAATGGCATCGTTCCACTCGCCAATGAACTCTATTATGGCATAAGAACGCTCGTAATCGGCAAATAGTACTTTCATATACAGGGTATTCGAGCCGAATGAATCCCATTGCGGATGCAGCAGGTAGTTATAGATCTGCTTATCAAATTCAAATTCGCTGTATTGCGTGTTATAAAACGGCGACCGGTCGTCTTCCGCTGCCACATAATCATCGCGCCATTTATAATATGGTTCTATCTCGTGCATTTGCCCCTCTTAATTAAATTTTTCCCAAAGCTTTGGATAAAGCGTTGGAAGCTCACCTTCTTTCCAATTCTTACCTGTCATAGGAGCTCCACCTACATCATAATTCAGTCCTTTACCGAATGCAACATCTCTTGGAAACGTATTGTCTTCTTGCTGTTTTCCCGTTTTATTTTTGTAGGCTTGAGTAGATACGTAAAGCAAAGGTTCAAATTCCGGCAAAACTCCTTTTCCAACAACGGTAGCCAGATGATCGGGACTTTTCAAAGTCTGCTCAAAGGTCTCACGGCCCAAACTAATTAACCAAAGTCTGAAATATAGAAAGCCATCATCAGAAACATAACTATCAATAATCTTATTTGCCGCTAATATTTTAAAGTCATTAGCTTCGATAAGTTTTTTACATAAAATTATCTCAAAATTTATTATTTCCTCCGGGGCATAGTCAGATAATTTCTGTGTGACAATTTGATTTTGCAAATCCAAATTACCCTTAGCGGCGTTATACGAATAGTCTATTATTTTCCAAAATTCATTTTCATCCAATTTCTCAGCTTTCGTAAAATCAATCGCAGGCTTAAAGTTGCGCTTCTCCTCAATACTCACACAACCCACAGTCAGTATAGTCAAAAGAGTTAGTAAGGTTATATTCCTGCGCATAGCCTTTATTTATGTTGATTAACAAAGTCAACGGCTTTCCTCACACTCCCATGTTCTTCCAGCAACTTCGCCGCAGTCGCTTCATCCAACCCCGTCTCTGCCATTATCATCCTTGTGCCGCGGTCAATCAGTTTATTGTTACTCAGCTGCATGTCAACCATTTTGTTGCCTTTAACGCGGCCTAATAGTATCATAACAGATGTACTCAGCATGTTCAACACAAGCTTTTGAGCGGTCCCCGCTTTCATGCGGGTTGAGCCTGTTACAAACTCGGGGCCCGTTATTACCTCCACAGGTAATTTGGCCACTTCAGCTACCGGGCTACCGCCATTACAAACAACGCAGCCTGTTAATATATTATTTTGGTTAGCCGTCTGCAGGCCGCCAATCACATAAGGCGTTGTGCCCGATGCTGCTATACCTACCACCACATCTTTATCGTTAATATCAAACGCCAGCAGATCTCGCCAGGCTTGTTCGGTATCATCTTCGGCAAACTCCACCGCTTTGCGTATAGCACCATCACCACCGGCAATTATACCTACCACCCAATCAAATGGCACACCAAATGTTGGCGGGCACTCTGATGCATCAACCACGCCTAACCTGCCACTGGTACCGGCACCTATGTAAAATAAGCGTCCGCCTTTGCTCATCCTTTCAGCAACAACAGTGGCAAGCGCCTCAATTTGGGGCAGTGCCTTAGCTACCGAAACAGCCACGGTTTGATCTTCGTAATTGATATGACGCAGTATTTCGGCCACGGTCATTTTCTCCAGATCGTTATAATGAGAATCCTTCTCGGTTGTTCTTTGCATCTGCTCTGCTTTATTTCGCAAAATTGAGTAAAATTCCTGATAATGGTTAGATAATTGCCCCAACAAAATATTAGCTCTCGGTGTAATTGCTTAGCTTTGTGTTTGCTATGAAGAAAAATGCCGCCATTATTTTCCGTTCTGCAATTCTTATCCTGCTGGGGGTAACTATCGGCATGTACATCAACGGCGATAGTTTTATCGGGCGCGGCAATAACTTTTCATCATCCGGACCAAGTAAGCTATCAAAGGTTTTGGACCTGGTGCGCAATAATTATGTGGACTCGGTAAATGTTGACAGCGTTGAAGGCGAGACGGTAAACGAACTTTTACAGCGGCTTGATCCCCACTCATTATACCTGCCCGCCCAACAGGCGCTTAGCGTTAACGAGAAGTTAGAGGGCGGCTTTAACGGCATTGGTATTGAGTATAGTTTGCTGCGCGATACTTTGGTGATATCATACGTTTATCCTGATGGCCCGGCTGCATTGCAGGGTATTAAAGCGGGTGATAAGGTAATAGAGGTGGACCACGAAAAATTTTCGGGCACAAAACTTACCAACGAGCGGGTAAACAAAAAACTGAGGGGACCAAAAGCATCCGAGTTACTGCTGGCCGTTATACCTGCTAACGCAAAGGATCTAAAATTTGTAAATGTTAAACGCGACCATGTAAATCTTAGCAGCATTGATGCCGCTTATAAAGTTGACACCGAAACAGGATATATCAAAATAAGCAAATTTGCCACCAATACCGATGCTGATTTTAGAGCAGCTTTGTTAAAACTGAAAGAAGACGGCGTTAAAAAACTGGTGCTCGACTTGCGTGGCAATGGCGGTGGCTACCTTAACAGCGCTACCAGCCTGGCCGATGAATTTTTGAATAGCAAACAGCTGATTGTATACACCAAGGGAATCCATGAGCCGCGTACAGATTATTTCGCGACAGATTCCGGCGCCTTTCAGGATGGTAAGTTAGCGGTACTGATAGATGAATATTCCGCATCAGCAAGCGAGATCTTAGCCGGTGCCTTGCAAGATCTTGATCGCGCCACTATAGTTGGCCGCCGGTCATTTGGTAAAGGATTGGTGCAGGAGCAGTTTCAGTTTGAAGACGGTTCGGCAGTTAACTTAACGGTAGCGAGGTATTACACGGCATCGGGTCGTTCTATTCAAAAAACCTATAAAAACGGTGTTGCCAGTTACCGCAATGAGCTGGCGGAGCGCATGCGCAAAGGCGAGTTATTTTCTGCAGAAAGCAATTTGAATGACAGCGTAATGCATACCAATAACAAGTATCGCACATCAGCCGGACGTAAAGTGTTTAGTGGCGGTGGTATTATGCCAGATGTTTTTGTACCCGAAGACAGCACCAAAAACACCTGGCTCATTAGTCAGTTGAGTAAAAACGACCTTTTTACTGCTTATACCATAGACTACTTACAACCCGTTCTTAAATCATACACGTTTGACGATGATTTTATAAACGGTTACAATGTTAGTGATGCCGCCCTGGCGCATTTTATTAAATACGCGTCGGCAACCATTAAGGATATTACCAAAGAAGAGATAGCGGCCAGCAAAGCACATATCAAAACTTTGCTAAAAGCCAATGCCGCGCACTTTAAGTGGGGCGATGCGGGTTATTATAAAGCGTTGAACGCTACTGATGTAGCGTTGAAGAAAGCAGTGGAAAGTCTGAACTAGGATTTGAGGATTATAGGATTTTTCTGAATTAAGGAATTAAATCAACTCACTTATAAAACCATATTCGCTCTCTGATAAATCCATTTTCTTTGCAATAGATTTTATGAGATTATAGAAGTTGTTATCTATCCGTATATCATTTTCATGCATTTGTACTACCACAGTATCAAAGCAAAGGCCATATTCACGATGGCTTAAAAACTCATAAGCACTATCTAAATGATCTTTTGGTAACCCAAGCAATCGGGATTCTTCGAGCAGGTTGATAAGTAAGTTTTTCAACGTCATAATTCATCATCTGCACATCCGCACATTTGCATATCTGCACATCTACTTCTGCCTAAACCACACCTGTACGGGTGCGCCGCTTAACTCGAAATTTTCGCGGAGCTTGTTTTCTATAAAGCGATAGTAAGGCTCTTTAACGTACTGAGGCAGGTTACAGAAGAACGCGAACATGGGCGATGTGCCTTGAATTTGTGTAATGTATTTTATTTTAACGTATTTACCTTTTAATGATGGCGGCGGGTAGTTTTCAATTATCGGCAGCATTACATCATTTAGTTTTGAGGTTGATATTTTGCGGGCGCGGTTGGCGTAAACCTGGTTAGCTACGTCAATTACTTTTAAAACACGTTGTTTCTCTGTTACCGAAGTAAATACGATAGGCACATCGGTAAAAGGAGCGGTTTTCTCGCGGATCATTTCCTCAAAAACCTTAATGGTTTTGTTGTTCTTCTCGATCAGGTCCCACTTGTTCACTACTATCACAATGCCTTTTTTATTCTTCTCGGCCAGATGAAAGATGTTCATATCCTGCGATTCAAAACCTTCAACCGCATCTATCATCAAAATGATCACATCGGCCTCTTCCAAAGCCTTAATGGTACGCATAACCGAGTAAAACTCTATATTCTCTTTTACTTTGGTTTTTTTACGCATACCTGCAGTGTCGATCAGCATAAAATCATGACCGTACTGGTTGTAGTGTATGTGGATGCTATCGCGTGTAGTACCCGCAACCGGGGTAACTATATTGCGCTGGGTGCCAATAAGCGAATTGATGATAGATGATTTACCCACATTCGGCCTTCCTACTATAGCATATTTTGGGCGGGTGTTTTCTTCCAGCGGAACATCTTCGAAGTGTTTAACCACCTCATCCAATAGTTCGCCGGTGCCAGATCCTGTCATTGACGAGATGTTGTAGATCTCGCCTAAACCGAAACTGTAAAATACCGCTGCGTCTGCTTGTTGGTTGTTGTTATCAACTTTATTCACCACTACAAAAACAGGCTTTTTGCTGCGGCGCAGTAATACGGCTATCTCGTCGTCAAGATCAGTAATGCCCGTGGTTACATCAACCACAAATAAAATAACAGATGCCTCTTCAACAGCAATTACAACTTGTTCGCGTATGGCAGCTTCAAAAACATCGTCAGAGTTGGCAACGTAGCCGCCGGTATCAATCACGGTAAAGTGGTGATCGGTCCATTCAGAAACACCGTAGTGCCTGTCGCGGGTTACGCCGCTAAAGTCATCAACAATGGCTTTGCGGGTTTCGGTAAGTCTGTTATATAAGGTTGACTTGCCTACATTGGGGCGGCCAACTATGGCTACTATGTTACTCATTCTGATTTTTGATTTTAGAATTACGATTGACGATTTGTTCTTTTTATGCTATCGTAATCCCTGTAAATTTACAAACTACGCTTAGGTTAAATCTAAAATCGTAATCCGTAAATCGTAAATTAACTAATGTACCCAAATTTCTTCAGGTAGTTTTTTGTGTCGCGCCAGTCGGGTATAACTTTTACGAATGTTTCAAGGAACACCTTGCGCTGGAAAAATTCTTCCATATCCTTACGGGCGTAGGTGCCTACTATTTTGAGCATTTTACCCCCCTCGCCTATTATTATATTCTTCTGCGAATCGCGTTCTACTATTATCTCGGCGCTTATACGGTAAAGCTTTTCGCCCTCAACAAAAGCGGTAACCACCACCTCGCAGCTATACGGAATTTCCTTTTTATACTGTTTTAATAACTGTGCCCTAATCATTTCTGATGCAAAGAAGCGGTCGTTACGATCAGTAAGCGCATCTTTCTCATAGTAAGGCGCATGCTCAGGCAGGTGCTCCTTAACAAACTCCATTACTGCTTGTATGTTATGGTCATGCAGTGCCGATATGGCAAAAACTGCAACCGGTTTTAGTTTCTCCTGCCAAAAGTCTATTTTCTTTTTTACGGCCTCTTCATCGCTCTGGTCTATTTTATTAACCAGTATGGCAACGGGTGCTGAGCTGCCTTCCAACTTTTTTAACACGTCGGTCTCGTCGTATTCCTCGTGTATGTCTGTTACCAGCAAAATAAGGTCAGCATCAACTATCGATCCCTCTACCTGGTGCATCATGCTTTCCTGCAGCGCGTAGTGCGGTTTTATAACACCAGGCGTATCCGAAAAAACAATCTGGTGGTTTTCATCGTTTACTATACCGAGTATGCGGTGACGCGTGGTTTGGGCCTTATGGGTAATGATGGACATTTTCTCGCCCACAAGCAAATTCATAAGTGTTGACTTACCCGCGTTTGGTTTACCAATTATGCTTACAAAACCTGCCTTATGACCCATATTAAAATAATTAAAATATTATTTGGACTGCAAAGAAACGAATTATATCTTTGCAGTCCAATTTAAACAGAATGTAAATTGCATTTTGATAGTTGGAAAGGGCTTTTCGGGGTAATGTACCGGTAACAAAAAGCCAAAAATAGTGCGGGATGGAGCAGTTGGTAGCTCGTCGGGCTCATAACCCGAAGGTCGTAGGTTCGAGTCCTGCTCCCGCTACCCAGTAAAGCCCCTGATGAAAATCAGGGGCTTTTTTTATGGATTTGTGTGTAGTTTGCTGAAACAAATTACATGTCCAAAATTTTTTAAAATACAGATAATGGCGTGGTTAGATAAATTGAAGCTGAAAAAAAGTTTAGTACAAGCTGCAACCGAAGCAGGTTTGGTAGCTCCTAAAGAAATTCAGCAAAAAACATTGGCGCGTATTAACAGCGGGCAAGATGTAATAGTGGTTGGCCCTGAAGGTTGCGGTAAAACCACCACCTATATATTAGCCGCGCTCAACAAGTTTACCTATACACCCGATGGTGTGCCCAAAGTTTTGATACTGGCACCCGATAAAGAAAAAGTGGAAGAGATTGTTACTAAGATCGATCAGCTCAACAAAAATAAAAGTCTTTCAATAGTTGCACTATTTGCCACCCCGGGCACAGAGGCCCAGATGAATGCCCTGGCCGATGGCGCCGATATTGTGGTGGCAACACCCGATAGGGCGCGTGCTCTTTATCTTAAATTGGGCCTTGATGTAAATAAAATAGAATTGCTGGTTATTGATGATGCCGAACTGATTGTTAAACAGGGCCTGCAATTACCCGTTACCGAACTGGCTAACAGCATCCCAAAATGCCAGCACCTTGTTTTTACCGAAGTACTGCATGAGCGTTTAAACAAAATGATAACGCCTTTTATGAAACAACCGTCCACAGTTGAGGTGGAAGAAATAGGCGAGCCGCAGTTTGACACGCATCCGCAGATATTATACCTGCTGCCTAATTTTGGCACCAAAGTAAATTTGCTTAACCTGTTTATGCAGGACGAGGACCTGTTTACCAAAGTAATGCTGTTTGTAAACACCCGCCCAACTGCCGAGAAATTGTACAAAAGCCTGCACGACCGAAGAAGTACAGTTGCTTTGCTAAACCCATGGTTTTTTGAGATGGATGGCTTTACATCTGTGCATGATTTTAAAAATGCCGCTACCCGGGTGCTTATTGTGGTTAATGATGCAGAACAGCAATTGGATCTGGCTGAGATCCCCTTCCTCATCCATTTTGAATTACCGGTTAGTAAAGAAACCTATATCGACCGGATCCTCAACGCTTCGCCGGATGCTGAAAACGAAACCATGGCCATTACGTTTGCTACGGATTTGGAACTAAGCGCGGTTAAAAAAATTGAGCAGGCAATTGGTCAGAAAATCCCTTTGGGAGAATTGCCGGAAGATCTGATCATTGAAAAAGAACGCAACTCTGCTGATGTTGCCGAAAAGAAAGCTGCCAAAGCAAAAGCAGATGATGAGGTTCGCGGAAGCGCATTTCATGAAAAGAAGGCCAGCAATGCCAAAAACTATAATTTAAAGGCTAGTGAAAAAGCTAAAATGAATAAGAAGAAGAATCATTGATGGGTTATGCGCTAAACAGGAAAGCCTCTGATGAAGATCAGGGGTTTTTTAATGACCATAGACTGAGTAGTTTATTTTACTATCAAATATATGTAAGGTTATACAATCGGATTCAAGGGTGAATATGCTATGAAATTCCACTCGTAGCCTTTCAGGTTTTCCATCAGCAAGCAGTTTTCCGCAAAAAACTTCCAATATCTTCCTGTACCTCCTGTTCGCGAGCCTGCATCATTGGCATTCCAGATAATTTGAGCTGTTCCGGTTAGCTGAAGCGTTTTATGATTTTCAAAGTCGATAAACAATAGTCCGGCTTTAGGATTTCGGATAAAGTTTCCCAAAGTATTGTACATGCTGTTTCCCGGATAGTCCGGAATCAAGAGCGCCCCATCTGCTTCTACCGAAATAAATCCGGGAGCCCCCCCGCGATGTGATGCATCTAAATCTCCGGCTTCGTTTGCGCTTCCTACAAAAAAAGTATCGGCCTTCAAAATCATATCAATCAAACAGGCAGTCAGGCTAAAGCTGCTTTCCGGCAACTCTTGATAAGCGAGTTTTCCAGTTCTTAAAACATGTCTCTGCTGTATGTATTTAGGGCAATTAGGATAGGCTTGGTCAATAGAAATGATTACCTGATCGCCGGAAGTTTGCACCTCTCCGTTAATCCTAAATCGCCTTCTTGATGAAGGTTCGATAAAAAGCATCCCTAATTTGCTCCCGGAAACAATATTGCTCCAAAGGGGATCGTAAGGGTTGGAATTGATTAGACTGCGGTCCACCCGAAGGGTGCTCTCATCTAAAACCTTTACAAACCCGCCATCTCCGGCAATAACAGAGGCAAATATTTCTCCTTTTTGGTTCAGGCTGCTTGCAATAAAAAAAGGTTGTTTTTCTATAAAATTAACAGCACCGGGAATTACCTTATTGGTGATAATTCTTCCGTTACGCTCGCCAGTATTGCTTTCGCCGGTTACTGCCTGCGCTTCCAGTTCTCCTTGGTGGTACATGGGATAAAAGATTTAAGTTCCAGGAACAGTGAGCCCACCATTCCTGAAACAGAAAAAAATCAGAATGTTAAGATGTTATATCCGTCTTTTTGCATTTGGACCAGACTCGGCAAGCCGGTGGTTCCGGGAACTTTATTGTCTTTTATCAAATCAAACCCCGAAGCATTAGCACCGAAAACATCCGCACACCCGCATGATACACCCTCAACTTTATCCTCTATAGCTTTAAAAAGTTGATGGGCAGGATGATCCGTTTTTAATAACTGTTCGGGCCATCTTGTTCCGGCTCCCTGAAAGTATACTGACACCTCTTCGCCGGCATTTTTATACTCGTAAACTGTTGCTAAAGCATTAAATACTCTGCCTAACGATTCTTCTGAGCCTGATTTAGGGTCAGAAAACACTAATACTGCTGTTTTCATTTTTCTTGTTTTTACGGTAAGTTGTTTAGTTAATTGTTACTTTATTCTTCGTTCTTCCTCAGTTATCGGGGCATCATTAATACTGGCGTATCGTTTTTGCATATAACCGTCGTTGTTAAATTCCCACATCTCGTTTCCGTACGACCGATACCACTGCCCGGCCTCATCGTGCCATTCGTATTCAAAACGCACGGCGATTTTATTGTCGGTAAAAGCCCAGAGCTCCTTCTTCAATTTATAACCCGACTCTTTTTGCTATTTTCTTTCTAAAAATTGTTTTACTTCTTCTCTTCCTTGCAGAAACTCAGAACGGTTGCGCCATTCAGTGTCAACGGTATAAGCAAGGCTTACCTTTTCAAGATCAAGGGTATTCCATGCGTCTTCTGCAGCTTGTACTTTTTGGCGGGCCGTTTCTTCAGTAAACGGCGGTAGAGGGAATCTTTTCTCCATTGCGTGAAAATTGTATTTAAAGGATTTGTTCAAATATTTTTTGTGTTTGCGCTTCCAGTGAAAAAGCAGGAAGAACTGCAGGTTCGGCAATCAAAAACCTTTTAATTTTATCGTCGCCTTTTATCAGCGATCTTAACTCAGGAAGTTTAGCTCTAATTGCGGTTAAATCTTCTCCTGCCTGCTTTTTGACTTCGACCCACCTGTACAAAACTTAAAAAAAATCCTGTTGATCTTTAATCGCCCCGGCATTGCCCAAATCGCCGTGACCGGGAACGAACAAATGCGGCTCTAACCGCTGCATTTTATCCAAAGCGCCAATCCAGGAAGCAACCTCTGCGTCTCTAAACAGATTGTAGGGGCCGTTCAAACAAGAGTCTCCTGTGAATAATATTTTTTCGTCAGGCAGCCACGCCACGGCATCGCCTTTAGTGTGGCCGGGAGCTAAATGAAGTAATTCTAATCGTCGGTTTTTATCTTCTATCACCAACTTTTCGGTAAAAGTTATAGATGGGGGCAGTAAAGGAAAGTCTTTTAAATCCCCGCGTTTTTCACAGGCTTCTTCCCAACGGCCCGGCTTTTCTGAATAGTAGCCTGTTTCGTACTTTCTTAACTCCCGAATAACGCCTGCATGCGAAACGATGGCTGCGCCCTGGTTAAACCATAATCTGTTTGCGTAAACATGGTCGCCATGGTGATGGGTATTAAAAACATAGCGTATTGGCTTTGAAGTGGTTTTCCGAATTTCCTGAAGGAGCATTTTTGCCTTGTCCGGAAAATTAGCATCAATCACCACCACGAAATCATCAAAAACCACCCACCCGTTATTACATTCTACTTCTTTGAAGTTTCCGTTTTTAAAATACTCAAGCTTGCCTTTCGAAAAAAACACTCCCGGCGCTATCTCTTCTACCTCTCCAGGATTGTAGGCACTACTTTGTAAATTAAATTGATAAGAGTTTGGCGTGTTCGCCGCAACAGGGTTTACTATCGAAGCAATCCCTAACACTGATAATTTTTTTAAAACGGTTCGTCTATTCATAACATATACAGAAAAGTCTGTCTATTAAATTAGAAAAAAAAGGTTAGCTTAATAAAATTGTAATTAATCCTTTGGCCTTTTTTACCGGCCAGGTGTCTTTATAAATTTTTGATTCAATTATAGCTCCCTCATAAAGCAGGTAAATAGCGTCGCTTATTGTATCTCGTTCTTCTTCCGGCTTATTCACTAAAGCACTTTCGGCAAAGCCTTTTATAAATTGTCTCAATTTTCCTTTATGCTCCAAAATCTCTTTTGACATAAGCGGACTTTCCGCTCCGATCTCTGTAAGCATGTTTATAAACTTGCATCCTAAAAAGTTATGCTGTTGCAAAGCATATTCTAAAAAATCAAAGCAAGCAATTAATTTTTGGGCAGGGGTTTTCTTGGCTCCTGTCCATTTTTCAATGCCGGAAAACCATTCTTCTCTCCCGGCTTTAAGATAATGAACACCAAGTTCGTCTTTAGAATTAAAGTGCTGGTATAAACTCGCCTTTGCAACCTTGGCTTCCTCCAGGATCTGATTAATCCCGGTATTGTTATACCCTTGGGAATAAAAAAGCCTTGATGCTGTTTCTAATATTCGTTCTCTCGGTCCTGCTTTACTCATTTCAGCAGCTAAGGTAAAATATATAATTTAAATAGACAAGTTAGTCTGTATTTTTTGTTTAGGCAATTCACGAATTGGTTACTGAGCGCCTGTTGGTGTTCGACGCGTTGGCCGTTATTGTGTCTTACAACCAACAACTGAGCGCGGGGGAGTTCTCTTCTTCCTCTCTGACGTATATGGGACAGGCAAGCGGGAAATGTTACTCGTGCCTCAATAAGCGGATAAGGCACAAGTAAAAGCCAACGCAATGCCATCTCTTGTATTTACGGCAGCAATAGGCCCTCACGCGTCTATTAAAGACCCTGAGGTGACGGGAAATTGCACACCATCGTAATTCTCGCTGGTAAAGTTCATTACTGTATACGCTGTTGTAAGTAGTGCAGGGCTGTTTTAAGGATCGGGTCGTTGCCGGTCGACTGGCGCCGTACATCCACAGTTATAGCGGGGTTAAAATCCTCACGCGGTGTACCGTTTACATGAAACAGCCGTTCGGCTGTAATGTTAAAACCTATCCCTGTATTCGGCATCCTGAAACTGTAAACCGCACCGTTTAATCTGGCCAGTTGCGTGCCTATAACCGTTGCGCGCTTCATACCATCAAAGGCAATGGTGATCCCTTCGGCTATACTGCCTGTCCAATGATCGCCCAATATCACCACAGGTTTTGAATAGGTCTTTCCCCGTGGCGACACGATTTCAGTCCAGCTCCTTTTGATGCCGGTCTCTTTTTCTTCCGCGTAATATTCGTGCTTTTGATAAAAATGTTCTTTGGCGATAAACCTTCCTAAAATTGCACGCGCTATACTGGTATTTCCACCGCTTGCGGTCTCCCGCAGGTCGATGATCAAGGCCCTGGTTTGCATCATCGCGTTCAGCACGCTATCAAACTTTGGAATGAGTGCGTTATCATACAAAAAGTTATTAACCTTGATATAGCCAATGCTTTTATACATGGAAGATTCCACCATGGCGGGATAGATAATGTGTTCCGTTAACATGCCCTCCTTATCGGGGAAGAAGTCTTTGATACCCGCTGCAGTTTTAAGCGTTATCTTCCTCGCCGTAACATGATCGCCGGCCAATAACAGGCGCAGGGCGTAACTTTTAGATTCCTTGTTAATTACCTGTGCAAGAAATGGTTGGATGGCTTCCGATACCTTAACATCATCCACTGCTATTACTTCCATTCCCGCTTTTATACCGGCTTTTTCAGCGCCCATACCTTTGCGCACTTCTATAATCTCCGGTTTGCCGTTATTATATGCCGCCCATACATCGGCGCCCGTCGGCACCAGCCTACGCGAGTGGTTAGTATTGGTGCCCAGGGAACAATGATGATCATACAATTCGTTCATCGTCATTTCGAGAATAGCTACAAAAGAACTGCGGGTAGAGATGGTATCAACCCGTTGCTGATAAGCTGGTCTTAAGCTATTCCAATGGATGCCTTTCTTTTCGAAGTAAGCGTAGTTATCATTTATCGTCTTCCAGAAATAATCGAAATCTTCATTGTATTGTTGATGCGTAAAATTTTGCGAAAATGCAGGTGCGGTTATCAATACCAGGATTAAGCAGAATAATCTTCTCATGATTTGTTAAATACGCAGCAAAGGTAAGCGGCTTGCTTTAAATACTATTGGAAGATATTGCAGCTATAAATTTGTGGCGTAGGCAATGGGAGAGATCCCTGTAAATTTCTTGAAATGATTGCAGTAATGCGCAGTGTCGTAAAATCCCAGGTCTACCGCCACGCTCAGCAGGTCGTTGCCTTGGGCCAACATTTTTTTGCTTTTTTCAATTCGCTTAAGCATAAAGTAGTTATTGGGCGTAAGCCCGGTCTGCGCCTTAAACAGCCGGATAAACTTATATTTATCTACGCCGAAGCGCCTGGCAGCACCATCCAACGAGAATTTGGTTAAACGCTCTTCTGAAAGGAAATCATCAAACAGCGCCTTTATTTTAAGATCCGGGCTATCTTCCCCGCTATCCCCATGTGTTGCCGCCAGTTGATGCAGGACTTTTTTCAGATCTTCCTCGTGAGCAGGTTCAAGCCCCTGTTGATGAATTGTAACCGCCAACTTGTGCAGCCCGGTAAAAACATCATTGTCGTAAACAACTTTACGGTTAAAAAAAACAGCAGCTCCGTTGTTGCAATACGCAAGGAAACCCTGACTCACATAGAAAGTAAAGAACGAAACGCTGGTGCTCTTATCAAAAGGATTGGCATGTATTTCCTGCGGATTGGTGATCAGTATACTGCCCGAAGGCGCAAGCACCATTCTATCATGAAGTTGTGTATTAAAAGACCCGTCGTAAATCAGCGTAATGTTGTAAGTAGGATGAAAGTGAAAAGGGAAAGAGCTGTTGTGCTGATTAGCAAACAGAGCCTCTATCCCTTCTCCAATGGGTAGCTTATAATACTTTGCCGGCATTAATTACTTTGTTGTCGGATCTATAACCGCTTTTACTTCGTAAACGGCATCAACGGGGAAATTTCCTCTTTTAGCATGTTCACGAATCACCGCTTCGCTTTCAGCCATGTGTATGCAGAATATCTTATCGTCTGTAACGAACGACTGCACCCAATGGTATGGTTCCCCTAAGTTAGCAACAACAGAGCAGGAAGTTGCAGTGATAGCGGCTAATTCTTCAGCTGTTAGCTGGCCGGCGCCCGGTAGATTTCTTTCGATAACAAACTTTTTCATAATTAATTATTGATGTTGTCTGCAAAAATAAAAGTCGAGTGGCCGTTAGCATTGTAAGATATTGCAGTACACTACTACAGTAGAGTTTTTCTGCAGCGCATACAGTAAGAAGCGGGTTTCTACCCGTAGTTTTAAGCGTCCGTGCTCAAATTATGCCATGTTGTGCAATTTGTTATACTTCGCTGTCCACGCGGTCATGTTTTTTATATTCAGCCCGTCATCAAAATGAACAGGATCGGGCTTGCCAAAGTCGCCACCCCACCTTAGGCCGGCAGCCTTAACTTCATCAATAAAATGTCGTATATCCCCGGTTGCCGTTTGCATTTTAGTAGAGTTATAAAAAGCGCCCGCCAGTTCCAGGTTACAATCAATTGCATGGCCTATCATATGATTGCTGTGCGTAGCAGGCGTTACAATAGCCCCGTGCACGTTGGCATCAACCCGATAGGAAGAGTTTATAACCACAGTGATATGATACTTCTGCGCGATAGCGTTCATTTTTATCAGGCTTGGTTCAAAATCTTCATCAATAGTACATTCGTTTCTAAAATTGGATGCTGTAAATTTTTTCATTGTTGATTGGTTTTAGGTGATATAAAAATATATTTCCATTGCTAACAGCTTGTGTAAAAGGGTTGTTAATGGTTAGAAATAATAAATTTTTGTTTAAGATAAAATTAATTTTGCGTTTTTCAAAGACGGTATATTAGTCCCCCGTCCGGTCAGGTGTGCACATTTAACCGTAAATAATTTTCTGGCCATTGATGTGTCTTATCACCAACAACTGAGCGGGCGAGTTCCCTGCTGTTCCAATTGCTCCAAATCCACTGTTCCAAACTGTTCCAAATCCTCTAAAAAAAGCCCAAAAAACGGTCCAAAAGTGTTCCAAAGTGTTCCACGTCAAAATATATAAGTACTATAAATCAGGCATTTAGTACCGTCAACAGCTTTTACACTCTTTATATTTTTTGGAACAGTACACCACAAAAAAGCCGGCATAGCGTCTTGCTACTTGATACCAGCTACCTGATACTTCCCACTTGGCCAATTTTGTTTTTAATCGACTGATAATTAGGTAGTTTTAAAAATTTAATTTTATATTAGCCTAACAATAAATAAACCCAATTAAATATCCCTTAAACAGGTATTATTTGCCGCTTATTTGTTTACATCTAACCTAATCTAAATTTTATGGACAAAGCAGTTGTTACCGGAGCTAACGGCTTCGTAGGGTCGCACTTGGTACCATTGTTAATCGAAAAGGGATTTGACGTGCATTGCCTGGTAAGGTATACCAGCGATATTTCTGCACTTCGCAACCAAAACGTCACCCTTCATATTGGCGATACCCGCGACATAGCCACACTTAAAGCGCCAATGGCTGGTGCTAAGTACATATTTCACCTTGCCGCCCGCCTGTTAGTTACAACCGAAAAGGATTTTAACGAAACCAATATAGAAGGCACCCGCAACGTTTTGGAGGCGGCCGATAGGTATGCTAAAGAGAGCCTTGCACGCCTGGTTTTCGTATCCAGCCTGGCATCGGCAGGGCCAAACCCAACTGCAGTACCTTATACCGAGGCATCGGAACTCAACCCCATATCCATGTATGGCCGCTCAAAAAAACAAAGCGAGGCTGTTGCCCATAGTTATTATGATAGACTGCCGATAACCATAGTGCGCCCGGCCATTGTATATGGTGAACGTGAACAGGATCTGAGCCAGATATTCCCATTGGTTGAATCCCGCATACAACCCAAGCTTGGTCTTACCGAAAAACTATCCAATGGTATCTATGTAGGCGACTTGGTTGAGGGTATTGTTGCCGCCGCACTTAGCGACAAAAGTATTGGCGAAACCTATTTTCTGAACAATGCCGAACTGCTCACTTCAAAAAGCATAGTGCAAAATATAGGCGAAGCAATGGATAAAAAAAACGGGTTACTTATTGGCGTACCCGAGTTTTTGATAAGAGGAATGGCGCCCATAAGTGAACTGGTTTACTTTTTTAACCGTGACCGGCCAAAAATGACCAAAGACAAAGCCCTTGAAGTAACGCGTAAATACTGGCTCGCCGATCCATCAAAAGCTCAGCGCGATTTTGGCTGGGTGGCACGGCACGATATGGTTAGTGGTCTGCGGAAAACTTTGGTACCCTATTTCGCCGAAAAAAAGACACTGCGCGAAATGGCGCTGGAAAATAGTGGCATCCTTTGGTTAAAGTACTTTCTTACCGCGTTAGCTTTGGGTTGTATTGTCGAGCTGTTATCCTACATAGGTAAGTTTTACACCTTTACCCCCGGCTGGCTCATTTTTGTAATTATTATTGGTGCATTTGGTTTGCTTTTTGCCAGCTTGGCCAAGGCGCTGCGTAAGAAAAGCGCCTTGCTGCAATTTATAGTGGGAGTTTTAGGTGCCGGCACTATTGAACTGATAAACGTACTGGGCATACTGGGCGACTATCGCTGGGATTTTGCGTCCGGCTGGCCGCTGGGTATTACCAATGTTTGGGTACGCACGGTAGTTTTAGCTTTGCCGGGCGGTATTTTTATACTACTGCTAAACACTTTAATGCGGGCCAGTTACAAAATGCGGCTTGCTAAAGAGGGCGACAGGGCATAAGTTAGCGTACCGTTTTTTTCAGCCATATAAACAGCACCGGCATACCTACCAACTCAGCAAGGAATGAGCCGAGCACGGGCATGTGGAACGTTGCGCCGTCTGGTTGAAATAGGCGGCACAAGCCACCGACAAACACAAGGATGCAGGCGAAAAGCAGCTGCGGCAAATAACGGTATACATTAGTAGCCGACCATATAAAAAACAGCCCCAGCGCTAACCAAACCCCGCCCACAAAACGCACATGACTATCCTGAATAAGGTATGCCTTTTGATCTGTCACCGTAAAAAAATCTTTGGAGCCGCCCCAGCCTAGGGTGAGCATGCCACCGGCGGCAATATTGAGTCCGCTTGCAACCACATAAACGCCTGTAAGCACGAGTACTATTTTCAGGAAGATCAGTTTTTTCATGAGCTTTAATTTTTAAAAAAGGATGTGTAGGTGGTGCAGTATCATGGCATCTAAAAATATATTGAGCCCCCAGTGAGCCAGCGTAACCGGCCATATAGAGCGCAGGTGATAGGTGAAAATCCCCGTAACCAGTCCCCATACCGGTGTACCCCAAAGCTCAGGCATGGGTTTGCCCATGTGCCACATGGTGTAGGCCAGCATCTGTATAATAAGGCCAAAGCCAATGAAATAATTATTACGTTGCGGATTCTCGCGCACGTAGGTATCATGCATATCGGCAAGGCCAAAAAGTAGATATCCCCTAAAAATAAATTCAATAGTGATAAAAAAAGGAAAATAAGCCAGCTCGTACCATACAAACTGACTGACCGAGGTAAAAGGCTTATAAAACGGGTAAACGCTCTGCATGGAAGCGTCGCCGCTGATCATGTAAAAACCGGGACCAAGCACCGCTACTAAAAACAGGAAGGTGAATACACCCGTCCAGCGTTTGCCTTTTTCGGGCAGGCCCAGCCCGTACTTGCTTAATGGCTCCTTGAACAAAAAACGGATAAGCAGGATAGGCACCACAACCAGCAATATTGCTCCGCCGACGAAAGAGATCAGTTCGCGGTCCCAGGGCAGGCCGGGTATAATGGGTACACGGCAGCAAACATTTGCGCCGGGTATGGTCCAGGTTGGGATAATAAAGCGCAGCAAATCAAAATCACCATGATAACCGTATATCATCAGCAATAAAAAAGCCGAGAACATTATGATAAAGTGTTGATTTCTGAAATAGCTTCCAAGGGTGCGCGGCACCAAACGGAGTAGGTTGATAAAGCTCATAATCGTAATGTTTCAGGTTTAACGTAGATGCGTGCTGAACAGACTAGCCAATTATCTGTTTATTAGTCACTTAAATTAAAAATTTATTTAACTAATCGCAAATTTATTTTAAATTTATGTGAAATAAACCTGCATTACATCCTCCTAAACGCTTTACAAATGACACATCAACCCGAAACAGATCCTATTAGTTATGGCCAGCCTGTGGTTAACTACCTTTTTAAGGGCAATGATATTTTTGTGATCAGCGACCTGCATTTAGCCGAGGGAAAGGATAAAGATGGTAACTATAGCGGCTCCGAAAACTTCTTTGCCGACGGTTCCTTTCAGCGTTTTATACACCGGTTAATGGAAAAGCGCAAGGAAGGATCGGGCATGTTGATCATTAATGGCGACATGATAGACTATTTGCGCATTGGCCGGGTACCTGTAACTGAATCCGATTTTACCATGTGGCAGCAGGCCCTCGCTGCTATCGGTATCAGCAAGACGATAGCTGAACTCAAAAAATCTGTAAACGATAAGGAAATAAAGTACGGCCTTAAAACTGACGATTATAAATCGGTATGGAAACTAATGTTGTGCGCCGGGGGACATGCTATAGTTTTTGCCAGCCTGGCCCAATGGCTGGCGGGAGGCAACAAACTGGTTATTGTAAAAGGCAATCACGATCTGGAATGGTACTGGGCCGCCGTGCGTAATTATATGGACCACCTTATGGCGCAAAATATAAGCGCGCGGGCCACCATCAGCACTGCCGAAGCAATGGATAAATACGTACGCCCTAACCTGAGTTATGTTGATGACAGCTTCATTATCAACAACGAAATACATGTAGAACACGGGCACCGGTATGAGAGGTTTACGGCTGTTGACGGCCCCGCACAACTCGAAAACTGCGACGAGCTGAACCTGCCCTTTGGCTCGTTCTTTAACCGTTATCTTATTAACCGCGTGGAGCTCTCCTACCCCTACATTGATAACGTTAGGCCGAGCGAGAATATACTGCCGGTACTAATACAGGAGCGTTTTCCGCTGGCTATTAAAATGCTGTTTAGCTACTTGCCTTTTACTTTTATGGTGATACCGAAACGCCAATATAAATACGCGTTGAAGTATCTTTTTCAGTTTTTGCTGTTGATTGGGCTGCCTGTGGCGCTGGCTGTTTTGGTGCTGTGGAGCTCAATAGGTTCATCCTTTAAAATACCCGAGTTTGAAGGAATTCCCAAGGTAATATTTACCGTAGTAAAGAGTTTGTCGCTGCTGATATTATCCTACTTCATGAGCCGGTTATTCGCCATGTTGCAGCTAAGTTCATCGGGTGGGTTAAGCGAGTTTGCCGCTAAGGTATTTGAGCAAAACAAGCGCCTTAAACTGGTTACGTTTGGGCATACGCATAATCCGCAGCAAAAATCAATGGGCGGTACCACGCAAAAATATTATAACACCGGTACCTGGATGCCTGTGTTCGAAAACAATGCCGCAAGTGTTCGGCTTGATAAAACTTATACGCTGCTCTATCTCATGCTCACCGAAGCGGGGAATTTAAACAAATCGCAGCTTATCCGTTGGAACGATGATGCCCTGCGGATTGATGAGCAGGTACTTATTGAGCGGATTTAGTTCAGGCAATGATCCGGCAGCGTTCGGTAAAGTTGTTTTCAAAAGTCCCCTTGGTGCAAAAACGGTGGTAGTTGGCCTTCCAATCAGCAAATTGCGGATACAGTTTGTCCAGCGTATGGTCGCCAATGCCAACGTGGTGGTATTGGCCCCAATGCGGCCTGCCGCCAAAGCGGTACATATCATGCTCAATACGCGCTAAAATTTCTTCGCCCCCAACCGTGCCCTTCAGTACCGGGAACTCTATCATACAAACAAAATCGTCCGGCTCGCCGTGTTGCATCGCCAGGTAATGCTTAGTCGTTTTTACAAACCTGAGCGAAAATGGAGAGGTGATATATTGTTCGCCATCGGCGGCTACCTGCTCAAATATCACGAAAAGCGCTTCCACCGCCTGTATGTAATTGGCCGAAGGAAAAGCGATCTCCAGCGAATAGGCCGCTATATTATTGGCTTTGCCCAAATCAAGCACCTTAAAGCTCTTATCAATATAACAACCATCGCGCAGGGTTTTAAGCGAAGCCTGTATAAGGTAGGGTGTGGACTTAGGGAAGTTGTTGAACAGAAAACGCAGTATGCTGTTCAGTAAAAAATTTGGCATCAGCCAGCCTACCAGCGTATAAAACCACGCCCTGTGCAACCTGAACCACGATTTAGATGCTTCCGGCTGACAAATATTGCGTTGGGTAACAAGGCAATCATGGTCGTCTTTTACACGGGTTTGGTACGGGTTAAGCAATACCTCCAGGTGGCGGTTAGCACCCAGCAGGCTGTCGCGGGTAAGCTGCCCCTTTATCTTTTCCCAACTGCTAAAAGTTCTTTCCTCCTTCAGCAAATAAGCATCAGTAACTTTTAACACCAGGGCGTAGGTAACGCCCAGGCAGCCCATACTAACTACCGACGAATAAAAAGCGTCGTCGTTTTGGATAAGCGTTACCGGGATATCACCCATTTGGATAGGTGCTGCCGAGATGCCGTTCCCGCGCTCAATATGAAAGACTTCACCTTTCTCGCCGATCATTACAATCGCTTCAACCAAACTTGCCAGCGAACCCAGCTTAATGCCCGAGCCGTGTGTAGCGGTAGAGATAGCCCCGGCAATGGTTTGCCCGGTGTAAGCACCCATGTTGGGCAGCGCCAGTCCGCGGGCATCAAGCGCGGCGTTTAATTGGCGTATCAATACACCGCACTCGCAAACAAACAGGTGCGCGGCATCAATACCCGGCAACAGGCTTAGCAAGTTGGTACTTAATACTTTGTTTAGTTGATGGGTGTTGATCAAAAAATCGCGCGTAAGCGCGATGTCAGAAAATGAATGGCCCGAACCTACCGCTTTTACCCTATAGTCCTTTTTTTCAGCTTCGCGAATAATAGCGATCACCTCCTGCGGCGTGGTTGGTTTAAAGTAACCCAAAGGGTGCCCCACCTGCAGGTTTACGCAGTTTTTCCAAACTTTTTTTAATTGCTGTGACGCTAACATAGGCACGTGACCGGTTATTGCATAGGTATTTGATTTAAAGGTAATTAAATTAATATAAAATTTGTAGTGGTGGTGGGGAGTGGGCAGGGCGTTACCTGCGAAATAATTAAAACAGCCTGTGATGCGGTGATAACACCGACCATAAGCTGAATTACATGGACGCCAAACCACAAACGGTGTAGCCCGTGTAAACAAAAACGTTCTACATACAGAAAACCACAAAGAGTACAAGTAGTTATTACAGCACCTTAAATTCTGTCCTGCGGTTTTTCGCATGCTCGGTTGCAGTACACGATACACCAACCTTACAACCGTTAACGAGTTTTGTAGCGCCAAAGCCGCGCGCAATCAGTCTGCTCTTTTCAATTCCATGTGCCACCAGATAATTCGCCACACCAAGCGCTCGGGCCTGACTTAACTTTTGGTTTTTTGCAGCGTTTCCTCTACTATCTGTGTGCGAGGCTATCTCTATTCGCGCAGTAGGATTATCTTTTAAAAATCCGGCCAATTTCTCCAGATCAGCCAAAGCTTCCGGCCGTAAAATTATACTGTTGGTGTCGTAATAAATGTTAGATAAAGTAATTGCCCTACCCTGAACGGCCTGTTCTACCGCCAGTTCTAATTTAACATACAGCGTGGCGCTTCTGGTAAGGCCTTTTGTGGTGACTTTTTCAATGTTAGATATATAACCACCCTTTTTACCTGAGATGGAAAAATCGCTGCCGGCATCCAATTGCATATTGAAGCTCCCATCCGCCTGGTTTTGAACTTCGGCGTTTTTATTTTGAGCGATATTAATGGCGTTAACAACGACCCCGGTTTCCGGCTGACTTGTGTTTTTGTTGATCACCTTGCCTGCGAGCGTAAACCTCGGATCATTATGCGAAATACTGATTGGCAGATCACTTCCCTGAGCATTATTAAACCCATTTTTTGTTAGCTGTCGTGTGGTGGTAGCTATGCCGTTTAAGCTCCCGCTTACCATGTAATCTGCCGCGCTTGTGGCGTTAAATATAACTTTGCCATTATTATCTGTTTCGCCTTGCTTCTTTCCGCCAGGGCCATCAAGATAGATAGTTACACCGGGAAGCGATAAGCCGGTTTGCTGGTCGGTTACGCTAACAATTACATTTTTAACCGGGATTGCTATAGGCGTAGTATCTACTTTTACCGGCATTGCAACAATAACCGGCGATACTACAGGGGTCTCCTCTTTTTTATGTTTACCAATACTCACACCAATTCCCAGGCTGTATTGAAAATGATAGTTCACAGCCGGTGACAAAGAGACACGGTATTGTGTTTGGGTAAAAACCCATGCGGCTTTAAACATATTAAACTGCAAGCCCGCTCCTAAAGGCACATAAGCGCCTTTTGAACCTTTGTATAATGACCCGCCCACCCCTGCTGATAGGTAGGGCACTACGGAATGCCGATCTGTAAGCAGTTTAAAATTAAAGCCGGCGTTGGCGTCCAGCAAAAACTCATCGCTGCCATTGCTGGCGCCGTTTTTATACAGATAGTCTGTAAAGCTGGCACCCACCGAAGTAACCAGGTCGATCCTGGGATGCAAGCCTTTCAAGTAACTCACACCAAAACCGCTTTGCATCTCGCCGATTTTGCTCCATTGGTTGTTTTTTAAAACACTGCTTAGTGATGTATTACGTATTTGCTGCGCTGTTTTAAAATCGTTATAAAAAACATTCAACACCAAAGTTGACGGCTTCTTTTCGCCACCCGACTGAGCGAACAACTGCAGGTTTATACAACAGGCAATAAAGGCAAGTGTAAGGTGTTTTATCATGGCTTAGTTGCTTCTTTTTTATCTTTCTTAACCACTGCCGCCGATGGTGTTACAATGCTGAAGGTTGCCGGCTCGCTGCGTCCCTGTATGTTCATATCTGCTGTTGGTATGGGTGCGCCGTCTGCATCCAACGTTTGCACTGTCCATATAAATCTGCGGTTAGCGGTTGAATCCAGCATCGCCAGGTTGGGCCGCCAAATGTGCTGGGTACTACCTTTTATGGCCTGCTCATTTAATACAGGGCGGTTTCCGCGGAAAGCCTGCATAGGCGTTTGACCAGGCAATACTTCAAAAACCTGTATTATATATGCAGGCAGCCCTTGCTGTAAAGCAGGCGCTACCGGCGTCCACCTGAAAATAATTACGCTTTGTGCAACTCGTGCGTCTAAAGCGGCACCATTAGCCGGGCTCATCAACAAAGGCATTTGATAGGACACTATAAAAAATGGCCGACTTTGCCTTGCTCTTACAACATCACCTGCCGTATTGGTTACCTCAACCATCAATTGGTACTGGCCGGGCGCAATGCGGCCGGTACTGCGTAATAGTGCGCCTGCGCTGCCGTTAAATGTCAGGTTTTGCAATTGCAGCGCATCTGCCATGCTGAATTGATTTACACCGGGGCGCAAGGTATAAACCCTTGCCGCGCTAATGTTTGATACGGCTATTATCCCGCCCGCTTCTGCCAGTAAGGTGGTTTTTATTTTTACCGCGGGGTTATCCGCAATGGGGCCAGCCATGTAATTAATTATCATCATGCCGTTAATGGCATTGCCCCAGTTGGCTAAAAAAGGCTGTGGCCGGGCGTTAAGCGCCAGGTTAACGGTAATTTGTGCTGTTGCTGCGCGCGGATTGAAAAACATTCCCGCTAAAAGCGCAATTATGAAAGTTGATCTTAGCATTTTTGTCATATCCATCTAAAATCTATATTGTAATCCGGTGCGCAAGTTGGTTTCCATATATCGTGGGTCGCCGGCATATACCGGGGTAAGCGTGCTGCCCGGCAACTCCGTGCCGTATCGGTAAAGGTTAGCTGTAAACAGTAATTGCCATGTTAGTTTCCGGTAGATCTCCCAGTCGAAACCCGCGCTGCCTAAAAAATTTTTGTTTGCTGTAAAAGGTGTTGAGGTGGTAAGGCTATATTGTAGCTGCCCCTTTATTTTAAAGTTTTTACCGGTTTTCCAGTTCAAGCCCGCCGTGCCACTTAGCAGTCTCAGATCAAGCAGCGGCGAAGTGTTTCTGAACCACATTAAACTCAAATCAGGATTGATGCTGCTCTTAAAAAATGTAGGCACATACAAAAGAAGCACGGTTTGTGTATTGTTTTGAGTAACACTAACAGGTACAATGGTTGTTTCGTCATACTTGCTCCAGGTATAAGTGGCGCTTAGCAGGTTGCTCATGCTGGTAGTGTTCCAGGTATAACTGGGGTTAAGGCTTAGCTCGTTACTTACACTTCTATATCCCGATGTATTGGCCGAGTTAAAGCCAAAATTGTTAAAACTCGCAGTCAGGCTAAATTTATCATTAAACTGGGTAAACGTATTAATATTGGCAATAAGTTGTTTGGTAATGCCCGGCCCAGACAAGCGGCTCAGGTTGCCAAGCCGCTGCCCTGCACTGGCGGTAATATTGATTTTCTTTTTCCAAAGATTAAAACGCGTGTTGGCGGTGTAATCCATGCGATCAGTATTCATAAACGGATAACCTGCTGTATAAAATCCAGCACCATAGTAATTAAACTTACCGCCTATCTCCCAGTCGCTGCCCTTTTTTACTACACCCAGCATTACGGCGTTGTCTTTATTGGTTGATGTGTGTGCATCTAAAAACGGTTTAAAGTTTTTAACAATCGCTGTTGACAGCGGCGTATTCAGATTATTGGTATGATAGCTTTGCGCCAGCTCAATATTAAAGGTCCAGCCGTTATCGGTTGTGGCCTTTGCTAAAAAGCTGAGTGTCATGTTATCCTGTGGATCTAAGGGCGACAATGGCGGCGAAGATACTGAGCTGGTCAGGTCTTTTGCCTTTACAAAGTTGAAGCCTACAAAATATTTACCGTCTTCTTCAAGCCCAAGCTGCGCCATCCACTGGTTACGCTGATAAGCCCCTATTATGCCGGGCGATGGCGGTAAAGGTGCCAGATAATTTACCGGTCTTTGCGATACCCCATTAAACACTTTGATGCGGAACTTACCCGGCGACAAATTAACGCCATAACCGAATATCCCCATATCGCCCGTACTCAGGTCGCTGTAATGAAGCACTTGTGTGCCAAGTAGTATTTCTGTGGTACCTATCCTGGGCGCAACACCAAAACTGTTTGCCGGGTTAGTTAAAAACTGCCATAGATTTTGTTTGGACGCGCCCGGCGTTACAAAACTATTCTGTAAGGCGCTAAAGTTAAAATTGAAGGGAATGGTCCACTTACCCGCGTTAATAATGGGGTTAAATGTATACCGCACCTGGTGCCAGGATTTGCGTGGTTGGTAAAAGTTGGGAGTTGATTGTTGCGGATTTCTATCCAGCCCATAACCCTCATACCAAATACCCATATCACCGGTAACGGTAACTTTTTTGTTTTTGGTAGTGTCCTGCTGCGCGTCGGCGTTAAGAGTCAACAGCAACAAACCTGCAAAAGCAACCTTTATACAATAGTTCATTTTTAGGGGGAATATACTTTTACAGTATTTATAAGTTACCTCCAGCTCATTGTTAAAGCTTGAAGTGTTTTTGTTTGCTATCAATATATTGGTCGGATGTGAATGAGTATGCGGCGGACAATCATTTTATTGGTCTTGTTGCTATCGTTATTTTTTGGGAGGAACGGCGGGTCCGATTGTAAAAACGAAAACCTCGGCGTTACCAACAGGTTTCCTCTCGCGATTTAACGCCTGCACGTTCCAAACATATTTCTTCCCTGCATTAAACTTTACAAGGGGTACCCGCAGGCTAAGATCTTTCATGCTATCTTTTTCAAAAAATGGCTTGTTAGTCCGCAGAGCCGCGTCAGGCGATTGATCGCCATTTATCACAACTACTTTGATCTTATAAGTTTCCTGTCCGGTAGCGGTTGTAAGCCGAGCCCAGCTAAACTGCGGTGCTTCACCTGCCGCTATAGTAGCACCGTTTGCCGGTGAGTTCAATTTAACGGTGCCTATTGTAGTAACCGATGCCTCTTTAACGTTAAAAGAGAAGGTCTCGCTGGTGCCGTTATTTGATCCGACGGGTTTTCCCTCGCGGTTAAGGGCCTGCACGTTCCAAACATATTTTGCACCCGGAGAAAACCTTACAGGTGGCACTACCAAATCAGGCATACTATCTTTTTCAAAAAACGGTTTATTAGTTCTGAGAGCCGCGTCAGGTGATTGGTCTCCCTTTATCTCTACTATCTTTATCTTATAAGTTTCCTGGCCGGTAGCGGTTGTAAGCGGAAACCACTTAAACTCCGGCATCTCACCTGCTGCTATAGTAGCTCCATTTGCCGGTGAGCCTAATTTAACGGTGCCTGTTGTAACTGTAGGTGCCTCTTCAACTTTAAAAGAGAAGGTCTCGCTGGTGCCATTATTTTCGCCTATTGGCTTCCCTTCGCGGTTAAGGGCTTGCACGTTCCAAACATATTTTTTACCGGCATTAAACTTTACAAGGGGACTAAGGTCGGGCGTACTATCCTTTTCAAAAATTGGTTTATTAGTTCTGAACGCCTGTTCGGGCGATTGGTCTCCCTTTATCTCTACAATCTTTATCCTGTAAGTTTCCTGGCCTGTAGCGGTTGTAAGCGGAAACCACTTAAACTCCGGCATCTCACCTGCTGCTATAGTAGCTCCATTTGCCGGTGAGCCTAATTTAACGGTGCCTGTTGTAACTGTAGGTGCCTCTTCAACTTTAAAAGAGAAGGTCTCGCTGGTGCCATTATTTTCGCCTATTGGCTTCCCTTCGCGGTTAAGGGCTTGCACGTTCCAAACAAAGCTGCATAAATAAGGCGGTTTGCAAGGGCCCGTAATTAAATTATTTATTATCGCTTGTGTTATATTGTCAACATCTTTGGTAAATATTGGCTGATTAGTTGAGCGTGCCTGTGTGCCTGTCTGGCCTTGCATTAATTGCCAAACCTTTAATCTGTAAGTTGTGGGCTCTTGTGGTCGCGGAATAAGGGGTGTCCATCTGAATGAGATAGGTTTAGCTATATCTGTTTCTTTAAAAACTAAATCTTTAGCAGGCGATACAAGTTGCGCTGCCTGGTACGTTTGCTGCTCATTACCACGTATGGTAAATGTTTTAGTTTTCGATTCGCTTGCTGGCAATATCGCTGCGCCGCGGGCATTAAAAAATTGAACGGTCAATTCGTAATCGCCAGGAGGCAGTATGCAGCCTTTGCCAAGCAAAGATACAGCGTTATTACCCGCCCAAACCCTGCTCATAGAAGCAAACCCTGCTTCCGGAGCGTTACCACTTGTGTAGTCGCCACATACTTTTGCACCTCCTTTTTTGATCAATACCAGTATTTTACTTTCCTGGGCAAGGCCATCAACACGCCCGTTAACAGCTCGCGCTGTTGCCGAAATAGTGAGCTGCGACGTTCCGGCACCCCAGTTTATGGTGTTGGCATCGGGATTGGCTGGCATAGAAATATTTATAGCTGTTATGGGGTTATTTTGTGCGAAAGCTTGTGAAACTAACACGGTTAATGCCATTGTCAGTAAAAACAGTTTTACTGATGGTTGAGTTACCAAAGCCTTCATAGCCAAATTAATTAGGAGTGATTGGGTTATAATGGCGGTAAGTTACTGGTAATAAATTAAATACACGACAACTTACCAATTTATATTTTTTTCGGAGTTGCAGATTTTAAAACCGTGGCTGCAGGTCCTGGAATAACATTCCAAAAAAGCGGGAACAAAAAACCCAGCTGTT
>CBFGNU010000005.1:0-38879 GCA_965650195.1 uncultured Mucilaginibacter sp.
GTACAAGTGATGCCGGTAACTGAAACCAGCATTTCGGTAGCGAAAGCAGTAGATTATAAACCTTATATAATAGGCGGTGTTTATGCCTTGGTTGCGCTGGCTCTATTTATTCGCTTTGCCACAAATATTTACCAGATCTATCGTCGCCGGGCCTCAGGTTATAGCTATAACCATGAGGGTATCCCTGTATTGCTTCTGCAGGAGGATGTTCCGCCGCATAGCTTTTTAAACAACATTTTTATCGGCGAAAAAGACTATAACATTGGCATTGATCCGCAGATAATTTGCCATGAGCGGGCACATGCCGAGCAGTTACATTCAATTGATATTATTACAGTGGAGTTATTGCAGATAGTATGCTGGTTCAATCCGCTAATACCATTTTATCGCAGGGCTATCCAGCTTAACCACGAGTTTTTAGCTGACGAAGCGGTGGTAAAAACCTATGATGATATGCCTGAATACCAGCATTTGCTTTTAGTAAAGGTCGCACAAAATAATAACCTAAACCTAACCAGTCCTTTCAATTACCTAACCATCAAAAAACGACTAATTATGATGACCAAAACAACATCAGCTAAAACAGCGCTGTTTAAAAAGCTATTGGTATTGCCCGCAGTGGCAGTTACGTTGCTGCTATCGTGTGATAGAATTAACAAACAGCAAAATGTAAAAGTTACAGATGTAGTACTAAATCCCCCTGCCAGTAGACCCATTGTAACAGATTCATACATAATTAAACGCTCTGCCACCCCCGCACCCAAACGGGTGTTAGACGAATATGGCGCTCTGCTTAAAAAATACAACTTAACCGGTGCTGCACCCAGCGATATGCCGGTTTTTGTATCAGGCGAAAAATGGTCGCACGAGACTCAGGAAAAGATGGAAAAAATCAATGATAAGGCGAAACGGGAGCTAAACAATATTAGTGCAACAGACAAAGCGCTTTTAAACCAACTTTTCGCGCAGATGGACAGTATCCAGCAATTTGGTCAATACCTCCGATTTGTACCCGCACCCAAGCCAATGCCTAAAAATATTGTAACCGCGCAACAGTTAGCCCGCTGGGGGTCTTCAAACGACTATCTTGTTTTTCTTGATACCAAGCCAACCCCTTACAACGAATTGGCAAGATACAAACCGGAAGACTTTGATTGGGGGAAAGTTAACCGTGCAGTTAATTCGCAGAGGCGCAGGGAGGGTTTTAAGTATAAAGTAGAATTATTGACTAAGCCTTTTTACAAGAAATACTACAATAACATAATGAAAAATCAGGATGCCCGCATGGTTTATGTCATGAAAACCGCGGGAAAATCAAGATGGATGGTGGCGCTCTAAGTTAAGCTTACTTAAATACTTTTATAAAAAATATAACAAAACGCAACTAATAATTAGTTGCGTTTTGTTTGTTAGCGTTGTAAAAACTAGCCTAACCCTGTCACTTTCCTCTTCTCAATCAGCTTTAAGGCGCGGACTATTCAGTTAAGCAAATCTAATTCAGTTAAATAAAAATATTTTAACCAACTATCTTGTTAGTTTAAATAATAGTTTTTATATTTAGCTAACACAATTTTTCGCCTTACCTAACACAATTGTTTATGCAGATGCCTGCCCGAACCTTATTAAGCGCCATTACGTTTTTTGCGGTGCTTGCGCTACAAGTCCATGCGCAAACGAATGGTATTACCAAAGCCTTTTTAACCGGGCGGGTAAATTATACCCGCGATACTTCCTTTGTTAAAGTACACCAAAAGTACAGCGACAACAGTGTATACCTTAAAAAGGAAACTTACAGCGCTTACCAAAAAATGTATGCCGCGGCTTTAAAGGAGGGCATTCAATTGAATATTATTTCGGGCACGCGGTCGTTCAATGATCAGCATTATAAATGGAGCCTGAAATGGCATGCCTCAGAGTTTGCAGGCATCAATGATAAAAAAACAAAAGCGTCAAAACTGCTGCGCTGGTGGTCAATGCCCGGCACATCAAGGCACCATTGGGGAACTGATATGGACCTGGTAAATTTGAAACCGGCTTATTATAACACAGCTGCCGGAAAGAAAGTGTACGACTGGATGACGAAAAACGCAGCGAAATTTGGCTTTTTTGAACCTTTTAACGCGGGCAGAACCATGGGTTACCAGGAAGAAAAATGGCACTGGAGCTACCTGCCGCTCGCCAGGATCTATTTAAAAGAGTATCTGAGACAGATTACCTATGCCGATATTAACGGCTTTCCGGGTAGCGAGGCAGCCGTTGACCTGGATGTTATAAAAAGCCAGGTGTTGGCAATAAATGTGCTGGGGAGGTAATTTACAGCCAAAAGCATTCATAACCCAGTTCTGCCATTGCTTGCCTTACCTGCTTTTCATCGATAGCGTATTGCCGGCTTTCTACTCGTAATATGTTATCGCAATCATCCAGATCAAAATTGATCTGGTAGTGCGGAAAACATTTTAATAAAACATTGATGACAGCTTCAGCCTCGTTGGCTTTGCAAACCCCTGTTTTAAATATTTCAACCTGCTTCATGTAATTGGTGGTAAATACCCCTATCTATATTAATACCAGTTCGCTTCAACATAGCCGGCATATCAAAACCTTCGCGCTTGTATTCGGCTTGCACCGCGTTTTTTGCATTCAGTATGGCCTCTTCGGTTTCCCAAAGGGCAACGGTTATAAACGTCAGGATGTCGTCGTCTCCGTTACTTTGGTAAACCGTGTCCTCAATAAACCCGGGCAATGTTTTAATAAGGGCACGGTTAATGTTCATCCGGTCTATAAACTCAGCCACTGCTGCTTTAGGGACCGTTATTTTATCAATAAGTATTTGTTTCATGTTTAATATTTTAATAGGCTACTTCAACGGTAGCCTTATAAGTGGCTGTATCAGCAATATGGTTCAGCATAAAATGTGCAACATCGGCACGCGATATTTTTAACCCATTCTTCAGAAAATGATTAATGGCGATGCGGTAATTACCGGCTACCGGCTTATCAGTCAGTTGCGGCGGGCGAATTATAGTGTAATTCGCCGCGCTGGCTTTTACGGCCTGCTCCATCAAAAGCAGATCGGCATACATATGCTTCAGTAGCTTTTGGATGATATATTTAGCCGCAAAGCGCACATAAAACGGTAAAACCGGACTGATCTCTACAGCCGATGCCGAAATGAAAAAGGCGCGCTTTACATTATACTTCTGCATGGCTTGTAAAATATTAGCCGCGCCCTGCGAGTATAGCGTAGTGGGTTTATCGCCCAACAGCCCGCCCTTTACGCCCAATGCAGATATAACTAAATCCTGTTCGTTAAAATATTTTTCATAACTACCCGGCATCATTATATCGCCTTTTACTACACTTAATTTAGGGTGAGCGAAGGTTAAATTGGCGGGATCACGGACCAGCGCGGTTACATTATGGCCCATTTGTAGGGCCTGCGTAACACAATGTTTGCCAATGCCGCCATTAGCGCCTATTACCAATATTTTGTACGGTCCCTTTTCTGTTGATATTTGCATTTGTTAATTAAATTTAAAGGCACTTAAAAAAATAATGATGAAAAAAATGCTCAGCTGCAGCAGGTGAAAGCGGGTAAGGCCGCCTCGTATAACATTAACCTGGTCGGTTAAAACCGGACCATTATCAGCCAACAGCCTTCTTAACTTCAGCCCTAACCTGCGGCCCACCAACAGACCGTTCAGTATCAGCAATACCACAAGGCCAAATTTTATGCGGAACCATAGTTGCTCGCCAAAAACACCGTGGGTAAGTATCATCATGCCCATACCCGTTGAAATAAGTACAGCAGCGCCAATACCTATTATGCGGGGCAACTTAGCCATTAGCTGTAGCAGGCCTGTGGAAAGTTCTTTTTCGTGGGTGACAGTTTTCCAGAGTGAGCGATAAGCCATAAAATCAACCAGGGTTGTGCCTGCCATAACGGTAAGCGCCGTTAAATGCAGGGTTAGAAATGTTGGGAATAGTGAGTTCATGTTGTGAGGAGTTTGATGAATTATTAAACCATTTGGTATTGTTTTAATGCAATATTAAACCAAATGGTTTTAAATTTACTCAACCAAATTGTAGTTTTTTTGTAAATTTGCTACCAAATGGAAGTAATAACATGAACAAAACGGTTGAACTGGTGAAACTTTGGGGAGAATATGAGCAGCAATATCCTGCGGCGACTATTGATGATTTTTGCCGCCACAGGCTGGCTACCACAAAAACCAATCTGCCGCCTATGCCCGAGGGCGAACTGAGGCCTGGTATAAACGGGCAGCTTGTTATATTAATAAGGCGTATTGGCAAATTCCATATAGCTTACTCCAACAAGGCTTTAGAGGGCACCGGTCTGGATCAAATGGAAGAATTCGGGATACTGGTAACTATCTTTAATCAAAAAAAACCCATCAAATCTGAGGCTATCTTTAATAATATAATGGAGCTTTCAAGCGGCACCAATATGCTTAACCGGATGAAAAAGCGTGGCCTGGTTGATGAATATGATGACGAGGATGATAAACGGGTAAAGCGTTTAAAATTAACGCCAAAAGGCCAGAATACTTTACTAAAGGCCAAGGAACGCGTATTGAAAGTTGCGCACATGATGGTGCATACACTTAGCGACGAGGACAAGGAACTATGTATGCAACTGTTAAAGCCGGTAGATGATTTTTTTACCGGTAGATATCAAAAACAAAAGAATAAATCTTTTGAGGAGATGTATAAAGAGAATGTGGTTATAAAGGATTAGCGATTTTGCCGCCCATCCCTTATAACCATTTTTAAGGTATTACCCCAACAAATTCTTCCAGCTCACCAAATCGCCAATGATCTTTTCTAATTGATCAGCAGGAACACGCTCCTGCGCCATGGTATCGCGGTGACGGATGGTTACGGTGTTATCTTCTAAAGTTTGATGATCCACTGTAATACAAAAAGGTGTACCTATCGCATCCTGACGACGATAGCGTTTGCCTATAGCATCCTTCTCCTCGTATTGCAGGTTAAAATCAAGCTTTAGCTTATCCATTATCTCACGGGCTTTTTCCGGCAAGCCATCTTTTTTAGTCAACGGGAAAATGGCTGCCTTAACCGGCGCTAAACAAGAGTGCAGGCGCAATACAGTACGGCTATCTTGTTTTTCTTCGGTGCTTAAGTCCTCTTCCTCATAAGCGTTGATCATGGTTAACAGGAACATGCGGTCCAAACCGATAGAAGTTTCTATCACGTAAGGCACGTAATTGCCGTATGGCTTACCGCTTTCGTCCAATTCCGGATCAAAATACTGCATTTTTTTTCCCGAGAACTTTTGGTGCTGACTCAAGTCAAAATCGGTACGGCTATGTATCCCTTCCACTTCTTTAAAGCCAAACGGAAAATTAAATTCTATATCATAAGCGGCATCAGCGTAGTGTGCCAGCTTGGTATGTTCGTGGTAACGGTATTTAGCAGCGTCAGTACCTAAAGCCAAGTGCCATTGTAAACGGGTTTCTTTCCATTTATCAAACCATTCTTTTTGCGTGCCGGGACGCACAAAAAACTGCATTTCCATTTGCTCAAATTCGCGCATGCGGATAATGAACTGACGGGCGATCACCTCGTTACGGAAAGCCTTGCCTATTTGCGCAATACCGAAAGGAATTTTCATCCTGCCGGACTTCTGCACGTTTAAATAATTTACAAAAATACCCTGCGCCGTTTCGGGGCGAAGGTAAACAACATCAGCATCGTCAGCCACAGCTCCCATCTGGGTGCTAAACATCAGGTTAAACTGGCGCACTTCAGTCCAGTTGCTTGTTTTGCTTAGCGGGCATTTAATATCATGTGCTATAATCAGTTCGCGCAGGCGGGGCAGGTTTTCGGCTCTAAGCGCCTCGTCCATTTCCTTTTGCAGCTCTTCGGCAGCGTCAGTTTTGCCTTCAGCGTCATAAGCGGCAATCTTATCCTCCAGCAACTGATCAGCACGGTAACGTTTTTTTGAATCCTTGTTATCAATCATCGGATCGCTGAAACCATCAACGTGCCCGCTGGCCTTCCATATTTTGGGGTGCATAAATATGGCCGAGTCAATACCAACTATGTTATCATTCAGCTGCACCATGGCTTTCCACCAGTAAGCTTTGATGTTATTTTTCAGTTCGGCGCCGTTTTGCCCGTAATCATAAACAGCGCTAAGGCCATCATAAATCTCACTGCTCGGGAAAACAAAGCCATACTCTTTGGCGTGTGCTATAACGTTTTTAAAAATCTCGTCGGTATTGTTACTCATAATAGGGGCAAATATATATTTTTTGCTAATTGTCTGAACTATGATTTACATGATTATAAGATTGTAAGATTTAATTAACATATCTCAAGCGTAATCTGACTAGTCTCGCCGTAATAAATGATGGTCATCACTTTGCTATGCGTACAGCCATGTTATCTTTATTGTTCAATAAACCATGGAAAAATACTACCTATTTGTAGGGTTAGCCTTTGTCTCCGAAGTTATAGGCACCGTGTCTGGTTTCGGTTCATCTATATTGTTTGTGCCAATTGCTTCGCTATTTTTTGATTTTAAAACGGTGCTGGGCATCACTGCTGTCTTCCACATTTTCAGTAACCTATCCAAAATAACGCTTTTCAGAGAGGGCATCGATAAACAGATCGCTTTAAAACTGGGTATACCTGCAGTTGCATTTGTTTTGATAGGTGCATGGCTAACTACATTTTTACCTACGGAACTACTAACCCTTCTAATGAACATCGGCTTGCTGCTGTTATCCTGCTATTTACTCTTCAACTTTAATAAAACGGTAAAACAAACCAACGTTAATTTATATGTTGGGGGCGCCTCATCTGGTTTCCTGGCGGGACTAACCGGAACAGGCGGCGCTGTCCGTGGCATAACATTGGCGGCATTTCAGTTACCAAAAGCTGTTTTTATAGCTACTTCCGCACTTATTGATCTGGGGGTTGATAGCAGCCGGGCGGTGGTATATGTAAGCAATGGTTATTTCAAAGCGGCGTATTTAATATTGATCCCCTTTTTAATAGGCATCAGCATTGCGGGAAGCTACACCGGGAAACTCATTTTAAAGCGGACATCAGAAACAGCTTTCAGATACATTGTTTTGATAACCATTATAGGTATATCGGTTGCTCAAATGGTAAAGTTGATATTTTAAAAGAAAACGAATTATCTCTTGCTCTTAAAAAAATTTCTCACCAGCTCCGCGCATTCATTTTCGCGGATGCCGCCTTCTATTACGGTTTTTGGATGAGTGATGGTTTGGTTAAGCCTTCCGAAGCCCATACGTGGATCGTAAGCACCGAAAACTATCCTGCCCACCTGGAACCAGTACGACGCGCCTGCGCACATTACACAGGGCTCTAAGGTTACGTACAGCGTGCATTCTTTTAGATACTTGCCTCCCATAAAGTTAGCCGCCGCGGTAAGCGCCTGCATTTCGGCATGTGCAGATACGTCAGTGAGTCGCTCAGTAAGGTTATGGCCGCGACCGATGATCTGTCCTTTGCAAACCACCACCGCGCCAATAGGGATCTCGTCCTCGGCTAACGCTATCCTGGCCTCTTTAAGCGCCTCGTTCATAAAAAAATCATCCGGCTTTACGGCAGGCTCATCACCAAAACTCACGTATCTCATGCTATTCTTTAAAGGTTTTATCAATGTGTTTTTCTGTGGCGACAATCAGCGAGGGACCCATAAAAACGCCGCCGCCTAACAATAAAATGGTATGCAGCATTTGCCTGGTTTTTGCGGGCATAAGTAAGTTATGGATCAAAAGGCTGATCAATATTCCCCCTATCAAAAGAATGGCACCCGCTTTTATACAGTAAACCGCCGCGAAACGATTAGCAACATCCCAGGTTTGTTGGTTATTTCGGGATGATGGCGTTTTAAAACCATACCAGGTGTTAATATTTTTTGCAGGGAAGCAATAGGTTATAATGCCAATAAGCAAAAAAAATGCTCCAATAACTTGCGGTCCGATGATCCAGTCTCTTAACGACATATTATTATTTAGCAATGGGTTTAACCGAAATCCCCGTTTCACACGGCGCGCAAATTTGTCTATTTCGTAATAAACTGTAAAACAACATATTACACGCTTTTTACAGCTAATCTTACTGACTTAAAAGTAGTTTCATTTTGTTTCACATCAAAACAGTAAGTTTCTATTAATCAATAGATTAACTACAAATGGCGTTTCACTCGTTTCATCTGTTTCATATATTTTAGTGAAACACCTACACAACATAACGATGGGTTTGAAACCCATCGTTATGTTGTGTAATTATACCAATTTACTCCCGTTAGGCACCGGTTTATCAACAGCTGTCAATACAATATCACCGTTCGCATCAGCAAAACCCGTAACCAAAAACTCCGACATAAATTTGCCTATCTGCTTTTTAGGGAAGTTGATCACCCCTACTATCTGCCTGCCCGGCAGCTCCTCTTTACTATAGTGCTTAGTTATCTGCGCGCTGGACCATTTAATGCCAAACTCGCCGAAATCAACCTGTAACTTGTAAGCCGGCTTGCGCGCTTCGGGGAAATCCAATACCTGCAATACGGTGCCTACATGTAGTTCTACCCGTTCAAAATCTGCCCAGCTAATGGTTTCCATCATGCATCAAAGATAAATAGCGGCGGGGCTTGTCCAACAAATACCATAAAATTTTGTTGGGGCTTATGGAAATAGCCCTTACTTTACATCCTATCAATAAAAACAAACAAATATGAAAAAGTTAAGCATAATAATAGCCCTGATTTCGATAAGTGTGGTATCAGGATTTGCGCAAGGTGTTGACCTGCGCCGGAAGATTGAAGTGAGCGGAACGGTAGAAAAACAAGTTACTCCTGATATCATCAACGTGTCTATATCATTAAAAGAATACTTTGATGGGAAGACCAAAATAACCATAAGTCAGCTGGAGCAGCAGTTAGAGAAAGCGGTACAGGCGGCAGGCATAGCTAAAGAGGATTTTACTATCAACAACCTGTCATCCTATAACTACATCGACCCTAAAAAGAAAACAACTGACTTTTTAGCTTCTAAACAGTATGGTATCCGCTTTCGCGACTTGAACAAGTTTAACCAGGTGCTGAGCAAGGTTGACGCGAAAGGAATTCAATCTACCAACATAGCCAGCTACGACTACTCTAAAATGACCGAGTTGAAAAAAGAGCTGCAGGTGCAGGCGCTGCTAGCGGCACGCGAAAAAGCAAACGCGCTTGTGGTTGCCCTAAATGAGAAACTGGGCAGTGTTATTCAAATATCTGAAGTGGAAATGGGCAATGATTACCCACAACCCCGCTTTAAAACCTACTCGGCAAACGTTGCTATGGCTGCAGACGCGGCGGTACCTGAATCGGACATTGATGTGCAAAAGATCAAATTAACATTCAGAATAAACGCTGTATTTGAAATAGGGGGAAGATAAACACCAGGCATTTGCTTTACGTAAAAACCCTCTTATCCCATCAACGGAAAAGAGGGTTTTTTATTTACAGGTAATTATTACCTTAGAAAAATGAACGATCTGCCCGAATACACCCGCTCACAATTAGCCTTACGCAACGGACAGGATAAGCCCGAAGTATGGATAGCCTATAAAGGTGTGATATACGATGTAACCCGCAGCCGCCTGTGGAAGAACGGCAAGCACTACGAGCACTGGGCGGGACAGGACCTAACCCCCGAGTTGGCCGATGCACCGCATGATGACTGGGTTTTTCAGAATCTGGATGTGATAGGGAAATTGAAGTAGGCTCTTATAGCCTATAAATCAATTTGAAATGCCGACAAGCTAACAAACTCTTGCACGCGCGCTGCTATTTCAACTTGCGACAGATCAATTATACGCTCTGTACCAAATTTCTCTACACAGAACGAAGCCAGCGCCGAGCCAAAGATGATAGCATTCTTCATGTTATTGAAGTTAATAGTACCCACTTTAGCCATATAGCCAATAAAGCCGCCTGCAAATGTATCACCGGCGCCTGTGGGGTCAAATACATCAGCCAAAGGCAATGCAGGTGCTGCGAATATCTTATCCTCGCCAAACAGCAAAGCGCCATGCTCTCCTTTTTTAATGATAAGGTATTTTGGCCCCATGGTTAATATTTTACGTGCAGCTTTCACTAATGAGTACTCGCCTGATAGTTGGCGGGCCTCTGCATCATTAATAGTAAGCACATCAATCATTTTAATGGTTTCCAGCAGGTCGTCCATGGCAATGTCCATCCAAAAGTTCATGGTGTCCATCACAATCAGTTTAGGGCGATTTTTTAAACGCTTTATAACAGTTTGCTGCACCTGGGGGGTAAGGTTGCCCAGCATCAGGTATTCACAATCCTGGTAGTTATCCGGAATGATGGGATCAAAGTCGGCAAGCACGTTAAGTTCGGTGATCAGCGTGTCGCGGGTATTCATATCGTTGTGATACTTACCGCTCCAAAAAAAGGACTTCTCGCCTTTTTTTATCTGCAAGCCTTCGGTGTCAATACCATGCGCGTTAAACTCCTTAATGTTTTTATCGGGGAAATCATCACCTACAACGGCAACAATTTTAACCTTATCATAAAAATAGGAAGCGGCTAAACCCGCATAAGTAGCCGCGCCGCCCACAATTTTATCAGTTTTACCAAATGGAGTCTCAAGGGCGTCAAACGCAACAGTACCGATCACTAATAAGCTCATGCTGTAGTATTATTTTTTCGCTGCAAATATGGGTAAATTAAGGCAAAAGCGGTAATGCTAAGTTGACAGCCTTTTAGATACGCAATCTGGTCATGCTACTTAATAATGGTTATATAACCTGACATGGCTTTTCTGCCATTTTTCGGATCAATAATATAATAATAAACGCCTGCGGACAGGTTGCTGTTATTGGTACGCCCATCCCATGGAATAGGGTAGCCTATTGAAGAAAAAACCTTTTGCCCGTTACGGTTAAAGACATTTACCGTGCAGCCGGGGTAAGAATCAAGGTATCTTATTTCCCAGGTATCATTAATACCGTCGCCGTTCGGTGTAAAGGCATTAGGCATTTCGGGTGTTTTAAGCACGGTAACCATAACATCGGCAAATTGCTGGCAGCCCTTATCGTTGGTAACGGTAACCCGGTAAGTAATGTCAACTATTCCCGTAACCGTAGGGCTGGCTATGGTAGCATCACTTAGCCCGGTAGCCGGCGACCACTGGTATTTAAGCCCGTTGCCGGTGGCCGTTGCTGTTATAGTACGCCTTCCGCCTTCTAATACTGTTACACTAGCAGGTACGTCTACGGTTGGCACAGGGGCAACAGTTATTTCCCGACTTAGGGTGTTTGAGCAACCCGTACTAAAAGTGTAAGTATATTGAATAACAAATTTACCCGGCCCGGATACTGCCGGGTCAAAAAGCCCCGCCTGGTTAACACCTGTTCCGGTATATGCGCCCGTACCGGCGATACCACTGTTGCTTTCATCGTGTCCGTCTAACTGAACAGGGCCGTTGTTTGCACAAATTGCTGCCGGCTGCGTAAATGCAACTAATGGCGTGGCCAGCAAATTGATAACTTCCGTCTTTTGCTGCGATACGCATACACCACCCGAATAGGCCAGCATCCGCACAGTGTACGCCTTTGTCCCAGAATGAATTTCCGGATAGGTATGCCGGTACAGTTCGCCATCCGTTGGGTTATCGTCAATTTCTACCAGCGATTGATCATTACCATAATCATAATAAAGTTCTATCCGAGTTACCTTGCCGAACTCAACCACCCTTGACTTATTTTGAATGATCACTTCGGCGTTACTGCACAGGCTATTTTTGTTTAATACCACAAAATCTGCAACGGGAGTTGCGCCATTTACGGTAAAAGGTTTGATTAGTGTCTCGCTGCAACCAGAAGCCGTAGTTGCTGTTAACGTGACGTTGTAATTACCGGTGCTTTGATATTTGTGAGTCGGACTTTGCGCCGTTGAGTTTGGCGTATTATCGCCAAAGTTCCACAGGTAAGTAAGCGCGCTGTTATCGGCAATAGTTGTATGGTTGGTAAATACCGTGTTATCGCTGATGCAGGTGGGTGGTGTATCAAAATCTATCACCGGTAAGGGGTTTACCGTTATCTCTTGAACTATTATTGACGGGCAGCCCGTTGATAGCGTGATAGTAAGTTCAATGACATATTTACGGGCCTCCGCAAAGGTGTACTCAAAAGGCTGGTCATCAGGCCGGTTCACAATTATTCCATCTAACGCCCAAACGCGCGAAGCAACAGCAATACCCGGTGGTATAATTGATGCATCGGTTAGAACAAGCGGCTTGCCTGCGCACTTAAGGGCTGAAACGGTAAAGGCTGCCACAGGCAAAGCATTGATATGCACTAATTTTGTAGCTGGTACACCAATGCAGCCATTGCCATTAGACACCGTCAGGCTTACGGTGTAATCACCAGGTACGTTGTAAATATGCGAAGGGTTTTGCAGCGTAGAACTTTGCCCATCGCCAAAATCCCAAAACCACGACGAGATAGCGGCTCCGTTAGGTGTTGAATTATCCTGAAAAGCAACGGGATTGCTCTGGCATACATTGGCAGGTGCGCTGATAGCTGCTACCGGTTGCGGCAGAATGGTCAATACCAACTCGTTAGAAGCCACTACGCATTGCGTGTTATCGATATTAGCCGTTTGTCCGGATACAACCCTGTAATTATAAATACCAGCTACCGATGGCGAGGTAAAACTATAATCTGTTCCGTTAATTGTGGCGACCATGTTAGTCCAAACTCCGTTTACTTTTTGCTGAATTTTCTGACTGTAACCCGTTGCGGGAGTAGTAGTAGTTTTTATCTTAACGGTTTGCGGTGCCCCCGCGCAAATCCGGGTTACTGTTGATTGATCAAACACCACTTGTACAGGGTCGCCATAGGGTCTGAAAGTAATGTCGTCTATTGCAAGGTCGTTACCATAACCACCAGGCCCGTTGTTGATCATCTTTAAAACAATGGTACCGGTATTTGCAGGCGTAACAAATTCCATATTATACTGGTTCCATGTGTCATTTGCAGCAATATTTCCGGTACTATATGATTGTAGTATCTGCCCCGCTTCTGTCTCAATCTGGAAAGTAACATTAGGCGGGTTACCCCCGCCATTATTGAACATATTTTTAACAAAGGCCCCAAATTGATATTTTGTACCTGCACACAAGGCATCCACCTTTCGGGTATAGAAAAGCCCCGGAGTATTAGCCGCATTTACCAACATGAAATATCCTCCCGGGTTTTTGGTATTGTCGGTTGTAACCACCCATAGATTGCTTAACATGCCAGCGGAGGTATTTACGATGGTATATTGCCCGTCGTTTGGGAATCCCTGACCTCCACCATTATAGTAAGCATAAGTGGTTGATCCCGAGTCGGCAGGCAGCGACCCTGCAAACCTGTTGGTGCCCGAGCCAAAGGTTATGTTAACGATAGGATCGCCAAGACTTTGAGAAAAACAGCTTGTACTGAAAAGAAAAAAAATAAAGGCAAAAAAAGCAATCCTGAAAACATTGTTCTTTTTAAAATTGCTTCGCATGTTATATAACCGGTCCTTAGGTAAGGGCTGCTAAAGTATCATATTTAGTGCAAATAAACCAAGGGTTTTTTATTTAGTATTTAGGCGAATGGTCAGGAATACCTAATGAATGCTTCACAACGGGCCGCTTTTTGTAATTCAATCTGCTTGTAAATGAGATGGTTTTAAAACTTATATGCACAAACACAAAAAAATATAATATTTCGTTGTGAAATTACATCCTAAATCTTACTTTTGCACACTCCAAACCAGAAAACACTCCTGAATAGCTCAGCTGGTTAGAGCATCTGACTGTTAATCAGAGGGTCGCTGGTTCGAGCCCAGCTTCAGGAGCCTTAAATGAATAAAAAACCCCACTCTGGCGAGTGGGGTTTTTTTATTTTATACATTTACCAACCTGATTAACAATAGGTAACCAATCATGCGAATATTTTTACTTTCCTTATCCCTTCTATTTTGCTTAAAAGCAATAGCGCAAACCAACGAAACGGAAGCCAAAGCAGGTTACTTGCTTGCGGAGGAAAGTTATAGTAAGGGTGATCAAAAAAGCGCGCTCAGATATATTGAGAGTGCGAAAAAAAGCCTTGGTGGGACTAATAGCAAACTAATCTATTTACAAATACAGATTGAGCAAGAGTTGGTTAAAAACAACCAGGTAAGTACAGATAGCCTTTTAGCACTGATTAACCAATTTGAAAAATTACCAGATTATAAAAGTTTTAATGAAGATAAAGTACTCGAGGTTGCAAAGATCAAGCTTGCCTTAAAAAACGAACTGGAAGACGCAAGAGAAAAAGTGGTTGTAGAAAAGGGGGCAGTTGAAACTGCTTTTGTTCTGTTTGAAAAAAAATTCGGCGAATGGAAGGTTGGTTCAACTCTTGAAGACCTAAAAAGAGAACGTCCGGCATTTGCTGCTGCTTTTGCCAGAAAAAGTTTTAATAAAGATAGTTGCCATGTTGGTTTAGATGGTGTTACCAGGATCGATTTTGGTGGCTACTATTTGAATTTCGAGAAAACTGGCGAATTAAGATCGGCGTTTTGCATACGCTATCTATTCAGGTTTTTTGGCGTTGAAGCGCAAGCTCAAGGGAAGGCACCTATAAAAGCTGCAGTTGAAAGTGCTTTAAAAGATCTTGGTTATTTACCCAAGCCCAACATTGTTGAAAATAATGATTCTTATTCGGAGACATATACTATGGAGTCGGGAAAAAAGAAAATAGTAGTTAATATATCTATAGGCAAGCTAATAAGTCAGGCTACAATCAACTATTCCAGCTATTTATTTACTCAGCAATAATGTGAGCTTTTAAAGCGAAAACAAACGATCAATTACCTTTTTTGTTAATTACAAGTAGTTGGTTCGAGCCCAGTTTCAGGAGCGATGAAATCAATGCTTTAAAATGATGGCAGCGAAACCTACGGCCAGCAAGATAAAACCTGCGAAACGGTTGGCTAGCATACAACCACAACAGCGTTAGCCACGGCTGTTGAATGATCAGTACATGGTTTATTTATTAATTACTACCGCCGCGGTTTGCTGTATGTCGCGGGATGAGGAGCCTGCTAAAATTTTATATTGGCCGGGCTCTACTATCCATTTTTTACTTTCTACGCTGTAATAAGCCAGATCCTTCACCGGCACATTTACGGTAACACTAGTGGTTTGGCCCGGCAACACATTAACTTTAGCAAACGCTTTTAACTGTTTTTCGGGCATCATTACCTTTGCATCTGTTTTATTTATGTACAACTGTACGGTTTCCTTACCCGGGCGCTTGCCTGTATTTTTCAATCTGACAGTAACTTTGATAACATCGTTGGGCTTGTACATCTTCTTATCCGTATGCATGCCCGCAAGGTTGAATTGGGTATATGACAAACCGTAGCCAAAGCAATAAAGCGGTGTTATCTTTTTTGTATCGAACCAACGATAACCTACCAATATGCCTTCCTTATATTCTGCAGTTAAGTTTTCGCCGGGATAAGTATTTAAAGCAAATGCAGGTGAATCTTTTAAAAACTCAGGGAAAGTGAATGGCAGTTTGCCTGAAGGGTTTACCGCGCCGGTGAGCACATCAGCAAGGGCGTTCCCTCCTTCTGACCCGTTAAACCACGACCATACGATGGTATGGTTGTTCTTTTTTATCTTACCCAGATCATACGGCGCTCCCCCAATCACCACTACAATCGTATTAGGATTAGCAGCGGTAACTGCATCGATCAGATGTTGCTCGCCAAAGGGCAATTGCAGGTCTTTACGGTCGGTTCCCTCGCTTTCAAACTCGCGGTTGCTTCCAACAAAAAGTATGGCCATATCAGTAGATTTTGCTAAAGCAACAGCCTCGTTAATTAAATTGTCGTCAGGCACGTCTGATTGAGTGTTTTGCGCAGGTGTGTTGCTCGCCAAATAATTTGCCTTGTATCCTTGCGCAAATTTTAACGCAATCGACTTAGGAAGTCTATTCTTTAAGCCAGCTAACGCAGTAATTTCATATTTAGCCTTTACACCGGCGCCGAAGCCTTCCTGTGCAAATTTATGTGTGGCATTATCGCCTATTACAGCAATGCTTTTAATGGAAGCCGTTTTAAGCGGCAGCAAATTGTTATCGTTTTTTAAAAGTACAATTGACTCTGATGCTATGCGGTAAGCTGCCTTGCTGTGCTCGGGTGTGCTTATTGAACCGGCCGGTTTGCCGGCACTCATGGATGTATGAAACATTACCCAAAGGATACGATGCACCTTATCGTTGATCAGCCGCTCAGACACCTTGCCGGCTTTAACTGCTGCCAGCAAAGGATCGGCAAAAAACCATTTGTTAAAGGGCCCGCTGCTTCCCATTTCAATGTCAAGACCTGCGTTTGCAGCATCAACGGTACTGTGTACGCCCCCCCAGTCTGATATAACTGCACCTTTAAAACCCCAGTCGTTCTTAAGCGTTTTGTTAAGCAGAAAATCATTTTCAGAACACCAGTAGCCATTTATTTTATTGTAGGCCGACATAATTGTATAGGCGTTGCCTTGTTGTACTGATGCTTTAAAAGCCGGGAAATAAATTTCGTTGAGGGCCCTTTCGTCAACAAGTGTATTTACCGTGTTGCGATTTACCTCTTGGTTATTGGCGGCAAAATGCTTTATGCAAGCAGCCACGTGCTGGCTTTGTATACCTCTAACTGCCTGAACCGCTAATTGCGCATTTAAAAATGGATCTTCAGAATAATATTCATAAGTGCGCCCGCAAAGCGGCATTCTGCAAATATTAAACGCGGGTGCCAGCATCACTATTTTTTTTCGGGCGTTGGCTTCCTCACCCAGCACAGTGCCATATAAATTAGCTAAGCGCGGGTTCCAGGTGGCGGCCAGGGCTGATCCATTGGGCATAAACGTGGCAGAATCTGTAGTTAAATTAGCCGACTTCCAGTCAAATCTCAATACTTCATCGCGCACGCCGAGCGGCCCGTCATCGCAGGTTAATTCAGGTATATTTAAGCGCTTAACCCCACCTGAAGAGAAAAGAGCGTTGCCATGCAGCATTTCAATTTTTTCTTCAAGAGTCATCATTTTAACTATGCCGTTTATTTTTTTGGTAAGCGCCGCATCGCTTTTAGTTTGCGCCTTTAATTGGAAAGATAAAAACAGCACGCTTATGCAAATAAATTTGCACACAATATTATTTCGCATCATCATTTCAGTAAATTTTATAACAGTCGGTTACGTTGGATTCGGGTTTAATTTCGTCCTAATATAATCTACGCTTTGTTACGAAATGTTATTCAAATGTTGCTTTATAGTATCAGCTATGTTGCGAATAGCTCTGAAAAACACACGGTGGCTCTTATTTTATTGTTTGATGTCCTGTTTTTGCCTGATAGCTGAGACCCGGTAATCTGTAGGAAGCTGATCATACTCCTGTTTAAACGATTTAGCAAAGTATTTTGGATTCTTAAAACCTACTTTATATGCTATTTCGGCTATGTTTAGATGACTGCTTTCTAACAGTTGCGCGCCCTTTTTTAATCTCATCAGCTTAATAAATTCAACAGGCGTAAGTTCGGTCATTAACAGCGTTTTTCGATAAAGCGTTACCCTGTTCATAGCCATATCTGAACTCAATTCTTCAACAGAGAAATTCGGGTCACTCATTTTTTTCTCTATTACCTTAACGATATCTACCATAAACTTCTCGTCATTGGTATCGGCTTTGCTAACTGCTGTGTCAATGTCAATTTGCTTTTGGTAGGCCTTCTTTAAAGTAAGTTGTTGATTTAACAGGTTTTTTATTTTAGACAATAAGATTTCAAAGTTGAATGGTTTGGTTAAATAATCGCTTGCGCCGGTTTCAAGCCCCCGCAATTGTTCATCCTGTCCGGTTAAGGCGGTTAACAAGACTACAGGAATATGTTTCGTACGGCTATCGCTCTTTATTTTCTGGCACAGATCAATGCCATTCATTTCGGGCATACTAATGTCGCTTACAATTAAACTTGGGTGCGTTGATAAAACCTTTTGCCAACCATCCAAACCATTTACTGCCTCTTCAATAAGGTAGTATTCTCTTAGATTGTCCTTTAAATAAAATCTAAAATCTTCGTTGTCCTCTATTAGTAATATTAGGGGCTTTTTAGAATGCGGTTCTTTTGTCGACTTTGAACCATTTTTTTCAACAGCTGCCACCTGAGGCTGAGACACATTGTGTGTAACAAAACCGTTTTTTGTTTTGTGTAAAACAGCATCAGTGGCAACTGGTAACAGAACGATAAAGCAGCTGCCTTTGTTAACTTCGCTTTCAACGTGTATTGTTCCGTTGTGCAGTGCAACAAACTCCTTTGTAATAGCCAGGCCTATGCCGCTGCCCTGGTTAACCATTGATCCGGGCATATCGTTTTGAAAAAACCTATCAAAAATCTTATCCACCTTTTGGGCGGGGATGCCTATACCATTATCGATAACCTCAATCTTTAGCATATCAGTACCAGCAGCATCATTAAATGAAAGCCGCACAGTTATTTCTCCGCCTTCGTGCGTAAATTTAAACGCGTTCGATAACAAATTGAACAGTATACGCTCAACCTTATCAAGGTCAAAATCAGTAGTGAGCGATGGTATCTGCGAGCTAATAGTAAGTTTGATTTGTTTGCTTTCCGCAATGTCCGAAAATGAATTAACGGCTTCCTCAATAAACTTCACTATGTTGGCTTTGCGTGTATTCAGTCTCAACTCATGCACTTCCATCTTTCTAAAATCCAGTAGCTGGTTAACCAGGTTAAGCAAGCGTTTGCCGTTCCGGTTTATCATTTGAAGATGCTTGTTAAGCTCGGCATCGCCTCCCTGCTTCAGTAGCCTGTCAACCGGCGCCAATATCAGCGACAGCGGCGTTCGGAACTCATGACTAACATTAGTGAAGAACTTAATTTTCATTAGGTCAAGCTCGTGCATTTGCTTAGCTTCCTGGCGCTCCTGCTGTATTGCAAAATTTGCCTTCAATTTTTTTATACCTCTGTTCCTTATATAAAATAACCCCCCTAATACAATAAGTAAGTACAGTAAATAGGCCCATATGGTGCGCCAAATGGGTGGCAGAACAGTTATTTTAAGCGCTATTTGCTTATCGGCCCAAACGCCATTTTCTCCGGCAGCCTTTAATCTGAAAGTATAGGTACCAGGGTCAAGATTGGTATAGCTGGCTTTACGTATTTTATTGTCGGCAATTATCCATCCGTCATCAAACCCATCCAACATATAGGCATGCTTTATTTTGTCAGGATTAAAAAAATTAACAGCAGCAAATTCTATTGAAAACACATTTTCATTATATGTTAGCGTAATTTCCTTTGTTTCGGTTATCGAAGTGTTCAGGATAACGTGGCCATTCACTTTTTGGCCGGTGAGTAAGCTTTTGTTGAACAATTGAAAATCAGTGAGCAACAAAACAGGTTTTTCATTTGCCGATTTAATATCCTCGGGCTTAAACATGTTAAAGCCATTGGCCCCGCCAAATATTATTTCGTTATCGCGTGTGTGCAAAGCGGCGTCTTCATTAAATTCCTTCCCCTGAAGGCCATCGGTTTGGTCGTAGTTCTTAAAGATATAGCTAGCAGTGCCGTCCTTTTTATTTGTAATTATCAGGTTTGAAATACCATTCAGGGTACTCATCCATAAGTTGTGGGCGTTGTCTTCAACTACCGTAAGTACCGCGTTATCAGGCAATCCGTCGCTCTGTTGAAAGTTTGTGAATTTACCGGTTTGCGGATTAAACATACTTAAACCCTCGTTGGTGGCCATCCAAACGTAATTGCGGCTGTCTATAAATAAATTTGAAACATTATCGTTGGCCAGGCTTTGCTTGTCGGCCTCGTTGTGCCGGTAATAAATAAACTTATTGGTTTTATTTTGTAACACCGCGACACCGTTATAGGTAGCCACCCAAATGTTGCCCTTTTTATCCTCGGCCAAACCGGATATGTACTGATGGGGTACCGAATTTTTTCCCCCTACCGGATAATGGTAAAAAGTGTTGCTTTTCCTGTCAAAAAGATCCAGGCCTGCTGTGAGGGTACCTATCCACAGGCGGTTCTTTGAATCTTCCATTATTTCCCAAACGCTGTTATCGGCAATTGTTCTACTATCGGCTGCTGAATGCTTATAGTGGGTAAAGGTTGTGCCGTCAAAGCTGTCTAATCCGCCGAAATAAGTGCCTATCCACAGCTTTTGTTCATGATCAAGATAGAGACTCGCTATAACATTGTTGCTAAGGCTGTTGGGGTTAGAACTGTCATGTAAATAAGTGGTAAATTTGCCGGTTTTGCGGTTAAAATAAATTAAACCACCACCGTTGCTTCCAATCCATATATTACCCTGCTTGTCTTCAACAAATTTGTTAATGTCATCAAAGCCCAGGCCATTTGACACAAATGACTGATGCCGGTATAGTGGAAATTTGATAATATCAGGATGGTAATAACTTACCCCCCGTTTAAATGTGCCCAGCCAAATAATATTAGCATCGTCTCTAAACAGCGATACCACGCAATCCTGACTAAGGCTACGGTTATCGTCAGGCCTATTGGTGATCATCTGGCTCATCCTGAAAGGCTTCTTATCAATTAAATTGATGCCGCCGTGATCCATGGCAATCCAAATTAATCCTTTATCGTCCTGTATCACGTCGAATACAATGTCTGAACTTAAATTGACGTCACCAACACCCTTTCCCAAATGCCTGAATTCATTGTTCTTCCCAACAAAAAATGCCCCATTGCCGCAAAACGGCGCATAGGCCCAGGCATCATTTTGCTGATCGACATATAATCGGTAATCTATCTTTCGCAGAGGGTAGAGTTTGTTTATAGCATAGTTACGTAGCGTCACTTTAAAACTGTTGCCGTTTATTCGGTCAATAACGCCGTCGTCATATATAACCCACATATTGCCGTTTCCATCTTCCTGAACGGCAACGCCATAGCCAGTATGAATGGATGTTTTATTTTTTGGATCGGCAAAAAGATGAGTGAGTTTTGCCGTGTGAGTATCATAGATGTAAATACCCTTACTTAAATGAGTGAACCAGAAATTGCCTTTTTTGTCAATTTTTATGCACGATATAAGCGAATCGGGAAGCTCGTAAGATTTTAAAGCAGCTTTTATATGGTGATCGAATGTATCGGAAACCGGATCATAAATATTGAACCCCTCGCGTGTTTTTATCCACAATTTATCATTGGGCCCTGTTGTAATGCTGTTTATATAATCATCATCAATAGTAGCCGGATCGTTTACGTTGTGCTTAAATACCTTAAAACGATAACCATCGTATCTGTTTAAGCCCGATTTGGTGCCAAACCACATAAAACCCTTGGTATCTTTATAGATACAGGTAACACGATTATTGGACAATCCATTGTCAATATTAAGACGCGAAAATTGGTATTGATCGCCCTGCGCTAACGAAAGCAGGGGGCAGGCACATATAACTAAAAAAAGTACCGGTAAAAATCTCCTCATAGGCGTTATCGTGCTAAAGGGCACATCAACTAAACAAATTATACGTATTAAGTTATTTGGGGGAAAAATTGGTGGCTAAATCTACCCTTAAATAAATACAACAGCAAGCGCTATTATAAAAATCATAATAGCCGCTACTGTTGCTGCCTTATACGATGTTTTCCTATCAGAGTTATAGCTTTAATTTTTTTATGATGTAATCACTTACTTTTTTGCCCTGGTCGGCACCGGCGTTTACGCTGTTCACGTAGTGTATTCCTCCATAAAACCTGCTAATGGATGCCTCGTTTGCGGCTTGCACAAAGGAATCGAAGTGCCTTTGCATTCCTATGTAGCGAAGATCGCTGGTATCCTGAAAAGCAAAATTATCACCAAAAAGATGGGTCAATATCACTGCAGCCGAACGTGTAATGGTACTGTGGCCGCTTGGATATTCGGGAAAAGGGGGTGTTTGCAGCATAGGTAACCATTCGGCATCGATCTCGTCCTCAATTACTGTAACCGGCCTTATGTATCCCGACTTATATTTTTCCTGCCAGCAGCTTGTAAAAGCATCGAACATAGCAACTGAAGTAAGGGCATAAGCCTGCGCCGTTTTTACGGCGTCGGCCTTTGTTTGTTTACAGGCTATGGCTGTAATGCCTATCCAATGGCCACCCGGCGTAATTTTCTTATTGGCAAACATCATATGGCCCGAGTGCTGCATTACAAAAGGATTATCGTCCCAGTAACGGGCTATCTCGGCCTGCTCTTTAGTTAAATGTTTACTTAACTCGTATACGGCTAAATTTTGTTTGAAGTATTCGCTTTTTTTGTCGGTGCTAAATATAGGTGGTGGCGGGGGAGGAAACTGGCCCGATGAATCCAAGGCAAAGGTTTTCATAGTTCCCCAGCAATATTCAACACCGTCCATGTAATCGGGTGGTGTAGGGTGCCATTTACCGGGATCAGTGCTACCCAAAAATTTAGGCTTGGCCCGGGTCTGCGGATAATTGTCAACCGCCGCCCTCTTTAAAATTACGGCCGCTACCTTCTCGCCAAATTTAACCGAGTAGGAAAACGTTGAATCGTCCATTTGGCCTTTAAAGTTAGCATAGAGGTTATCCTCATACTCTTTTAACGAATCTACAGAAAAAGTAACCTTACGTGCCACGGTAAAAAAAGCTTTAGTAGCCGCCAACGCAAAATTGTATGTTTTATCTTTCTCGGGAGCAGGCGGAGCATCAAAGCCGTTCAAGTCTGCAATAATGGATTTGTATTTTTTATCCTGATAGCGCATAGCCTCGTATGATGCCAAAGACGCATAAGCATATATGCGGCTGGCAACAGGCGGTGTAAATACATCGTAAATAATAAGCTGCGTAAGCCTATCCTCATTTTGGTGCAGTATTTCGCTATTGTTTAATGTTGTTGTGGGTATTGCTTTTTCACTGCTGCACGATGCTATAACACAAGCTAACATCAGTGCTGCACAATATTGGTAACGGAAATGTATTTTCATAAAATTGGTTTATTTAAATCGCTGTTTTCATCAATTCATATTCATATGGCCCATGTCGGCCGGTTTTACCATATCAAAGTTGAAATAGCGTAGCTTATTTGCACTCCATTTGTTTTGGCCTTCTTTAATTTCCACAACAGTGCCCACAGGTATATTTGTAAAGCGCTGCAGTTTTTTTGTTACAGGCCACGTAATTACAATACTGTCAACAACGGTTGCTGCACCTATGCCAATATGCTGCGCCAGGGGATTTGAACCAAAGCTTCCGCCCGAATTAATGTCGCGGTAAACGATACGCTTCTGTCCGTTATCAGTAAAACACACTTTAAGCTTTGCGCCTATGGCCAGTTTATTGCTGGTAGTACCCTCCAGTATAAAATCAACCCAATGATTGTTATTTTGCCCGGGATTGATATACAACGCATTATGATAAGCGTCGCCGGGAAAAGCGCCGCCCTGGTTTATAAAAATATCGTTATTGCCGTCATTATTTAAGTCGGCGAACGATATACCGTGACCTTTTTGTAAACCACCTACTTTCGCAGGAATGGTAATGTCGCTAAATTTTTTACCGTGTTCATTTTTAAAAAGCCGGTCGGGTATTAACGATGAAAACATCGGATTTCCCGTACCCAAATAAAAATCCAGGAAACCATCATTATCAATGTCGCCAAAATTAGCGCCCATGGCAAAACTCACTTTATTAACACCTGTTTCTTTTGATACATCTTTAAATTTACCATTATGTTCATTGTGAAACAGGATGTTTTTGCCCTCATTACCCTGAAATTGGTTTAAGGCATCGGCTCCTGCTATGGCGGCTATTGGCGAGCTGTTGCCATAACCACATAACATTATGTCTACCCAGCCATCATTATCGTAATCCCAAAACCAGGTAGCGAACGTTCCTGAGTTTTCGGAATCTAAACCTGCCTGCTGCGTTGCATTTGTAAATTTAACCGCTCCTCCGTTTGGCGTTACGTTTTTTAGAAGAACGTTTCGTCCGTTCATACCTGATATAAAAATATCTGTACGCCCGTCATTATCGTAGTCACCACTTGTAACCCCTTTTACGAAGAGTTTAACATCGCCCCCCGCAGTTTGGGCCACATTGATGAAGGTGCCGTTTTTATTATTGATATACAATTCGCTTACGTTTAGGTCAGCATCGGTACTTTCGTTACCGATAAATATGTCGATCCAGCCGTCGTTATTAAAATCGGCCCAGGTAGCGGCTTGGGTAGGATGAAAAGACAACAGACCGCATTGCCGGGTAACATCGGTAAATGTACCGTCGCCATTGTTTTTTAACAGCGAATTAGGTTCTTTACCAAATTTACCTTTCCATGCCCCACGCAAAACAAAAATATCTTTAAAGCCATCGTTGTTATAATCTGTCTGCATTATATTCAAACCACCGGTAAAGTTTTTCAAACCGGCCTGTTCGGCTACATCGGTAAAGGTTCCGTTTTTATTGTTTTGGAAATAATGCATCGGTTCTTTGAGGTTGCTGCTGCTTGTTATGATATCATTATAGCCGTCATTATCAAAATCATCTATAATGCTACCACCCCCCATTTTTTTTATGGCGAGGCCCAATCGCATCGCCACATCTTTAAACGGGCGGGTTTGATTATTGCTAACAGTACTGTCTATTTTTAGTAAATATTCTGCGGGCACCTGTTTTGGGTAGCCGCCTACCGTCATATAGGCAATATTGAGCAACCAGCGCGATTCATAGTCACTTACATTATTTTTTAGCAGTTGAATGTATAACGCTATAGCCTTTTGCGAACCGTATTTGTCGACATGTATTCCCGCACCTTCTATAGGATAAATGCAAGCTTTTGCCGAGTGATTATTGATGCAGTTAGTACGTTCGCCCAAACGCATATAAGCTATGGCCAAATTTTTTAATAATGCCTGGCGCTGCGCATAATCAGCTATAAATAAATTGTTCAGGCTGTCTAAAATATCTACGGCCTCTTGCTCACGGCCCATTTGCAGCAAAACATTGGCTTTTGTAACATAATTTTGAAACAGGTCAGTTCCCGGCCCGGCACTGTTAATAATAGAGTCCTGCTGCTGCAAAACCGCCGAAACCGCATATATATTATCTGCATTAGTTTCAAAACGGTCCTGCTTTTTTAAAAGTTCAACCATTTGCGTGTTATCATCCCGCTTAAGTTCGCAAGCGTTAAACAGGCATATATAGCTCAATATTAAACCCAATGCTTTAACTACTTTCATAATTTAGCTATAGAAGCCTCATAGCTACTGCCGTCGCTCCGTTTTATTGTAACGCCCGATACACTGCTGTCCACGCTTATAAATCTGCCAGACTGTGAAAGAAACGATGACCCATAATAAAATTCGTATTTGGCTATGGTTCCGTTTTTATAATGAACCATGGCACTAACATCCAACAGGCCGGGTATAACAGCTCCAACATTTTTCCTCATTTCAAACAGTTTTACCGGCCCTTTATTTTGGCTGGCTGCTATTAAGTATTTTCCGCTTTTACTACGCAGCTTTACCAGGGCTTTGCCGTTGCCGGGTATATATATACCACTGTTTATTATCGGCACTTGTTTAAAATTACCCTTACCGTCGCCTTTAAGCATTAAGCCATTAAGGGCGTCGTATCGGCCAATTGAAACATCGGTGCCATAATCGTTACCGTTAATAATCACATCCAAATTGCCGTCACCGTCGTAGTCGTCAACTGTCATTCCATTCAGGGTTGATATCTGTGCTGCTATTGGTAGCGGTATAGCCGTAAACTTACCGTTGCCATCATTTCGCAAATAGCATGATTGCTGTGTGTTCGCCGCCAACCTGATAGCCCCTTTATATTGTTCAGGCGTGAGCAGATCTTGTAAAGTAGCGTTCGCGTAAGACTTATAATTGGTGAATTTTTTACGCAGACTGATCAGTTGTTTAACAGCGTCGTCGCGCACAAATACCGGATATTCTTTTTTGGTTCCGTCCACATCGGGTAAGTACAATGAAGGGAAAGCATCTAATCTGCCGCGGTTATCAAAATCCTTGGCGGTAATGTAGGCAGGATACTTATCGCTTACCTGATAAAGTGTGTTAAGGCCAACATTACCCACAATATAATCGGTGCGGCCGGTATGTCTAAAATCGCCCGAAACAATGGTATTCCACCACCCGGTTTTACCTGCTACGCCCGAAGCAGCAGTTTGATTGCTGAATTTTCCGTTATTATTTCTCAAAAAAGTTATTGGCATCCACTCCCCTGCCAACATCAGATCCGGCCAGCCATCGTTATCATAATCGGTAAATAAGGCATCGCAAACCAAACCAATATTTTTTAAAGCGGGAGCAACTTCGTTGGTAACGTCAGTAAATTTTATCCGGCCCCTTTGGCTGTCGTTTCTTAATAAGATGCTTGATACCGGCTTAGGATACGCCCAAGGCTCAACCCTTCCTGACACAAACAGATCCAGCTTTCCGTCTTTGTTGTAATCAACTGCCCTTACGCATAGTTTACTGGTAAAATTGGCCGGCAAGGCGTCAGGTATCAGTGTATAGTTGCCTTTTCCGTCGTTGTGATATAAGCGATCCTTGTAAGCCGTGTTCCCGGCTTCATTTTCATATCCGCCGCTAACAATATAAACGTCAGATCTTCCATCGCCATCGGCGTCGAATAACAATATACCCTCGTCTTTTACGTGCTCTGCAACATTGGCGGCCCCGGATAAAAGGCCACGTTGTGTAAACTTACCGTTGGCTTGTTGTAAAAATACCTGCGCCGGATGCTGTGAATTTCCACCTACAATTATGTCGTCAATACCGTCGCCATTAACATCACCAGCGGCAAGGCCGGGTGAATATTCTGACAATTTATGCGGTAATAGCTTTTGTATATTAAAATCGATAAAATCCTCTTCCTGGTGCTGATATTTAATACCTGCCGCTGTGGTTATTTCAGTAAAAAGCGCGTTGGTATTCTTAACCGGCGTTTGCCAGCTATAGGTACTATGCGCGTTGTTAATATTTACGTGCAATAGGGTGTCAGCCTTTAAATTGGTAAGCACTTGCTTTTTATTGTTTGGCCAGCGCACTACTATTGAGTCCAGCTGGTTTGCGTCGCCAAGGCCAAAATGAGCCAGGTTTTGCATAGACGACAGATAGCCGCGGTACGGTGTATTTTCATATACCTGGTGTTTGCCGTGATTGTAATAAATATCAACCCAGGCGCCAATCCCGTTTTTGTTGTTGCTATCGCCGTTAAATTTCACTTCAAGGTAATGGCCTTTATCTTTATCCGCATTAAGCGTGCTTTTATATATCAAAGCTTCGTCGTCAATGTTATTTACTACAAGGTCAAGGGCTCCATCATTGTTCAGATCGGCGTAAACGGCGCCGTTTGAAAAGGTAGCCAGGTCAAGTCCCCAATTTTGAGTAACATTGGTAAAAGTCAGATCGCCGTTATTCTGATAGCCATAATTATGCAGCTTTACCTGTGGTAATTGCTCCATAATTGTTTTTTTTGATGCTGTTGAATAAGGATTGTCCCGAAAGACTAAAAAATCATGATCGGTTACATCCTTCGGATAGCCGTTGGTAACGATGAGGTCCCGATAACCGTCGTTGTTAAAATCAGTAACTACGGGTGCCCAGCTCCAATCAGTCTGCGACATCCCGCTTAAAAAACCTATTTCGCTAAAAACAGGATGAGTAACTGAATCATTCTGACCTATGCCCGGACCTTGGTTTAACTGTAATGTATTGCGTACGTATTGATACTGATATCCATAGTGATCAAGCAACTGGAATGATTGATAGCTATTTGCCGATCCCATCATCTTTTTGCGATAATTATCTTCAGGGGCCATATCCAGTTCAAAAACGTCGGCAAGGCCGTCGTTATTCATGTCCTGAATATCCTGCCCCATGGAATTAAATGATGTATGCTTAAAATACTCTTTTGAGCGATCGGTAAACGTACCATCGTGGTTGTTAATGTAAAGTATGTTTGCCGATAAAAAGTCGTTGGTTACGTAAATATCCTTCCAGCCATCCCGGTTTATGTCAACAATGCTGGCACCGTGCCCATAACCTTCAATTAGTATACCCGCCTGTTTTGAAACATTTCTAAAAACGGAATACTTTAAGACCGAGTCCCAATCGTTATGGTATAAACGGCCGGTGCTGGGGCTGGTACCGTTTTTAACTATTGGCCTGAAAACATTGGCATAAAATGACGAATTCGGTTCGTTAACGGTGAGGTACATGTCAAGGCGGCCGTCGTTATCATAGTCAAAAAAGCTTGCCATAGTTGAGTGGGCGTGTATATCAAGGCCATAGGCCCCGGCTTGGTCTTTAAAATGCGGCACGCCATCTTTATCAATTCCGGTATTTACGTATAAAATGTTGGTTCGCTTTAATGAATCTTTCAGCAACGAATTACAAACGTACAGGTCTAAAAGGCCATCGTTGTTAATATCTATAACCGCGGCACCGCGTGCCCAACGTCCCTTACCCTCAACTCCTGCGGCATCGGTAACATCTTCAAACTTAAAATCGCCTTTATTTAAATAGAGCTTGCTTGATACCATGTTGCCCGTAAAGTAAATATCTACAAGCCCATCGTTATTAAAATCGCCTACTCCAACGCCACCGCCATTGTATACATATGCATTGTCCAAAGGATTTATCGAGTCATTCTCGGTAATTAAGTTGTTAAAATGTATGCTTGAATGAGAAGACGATATTTGCTCAAATAATGTGGCTTTTGGTTGGTTACATGAAGCGGCAGCCAATAAAACGGCAGCAAGTAAAACGAAGCTCAATTGTTTCATAGGCTCAAGAAAGGAATAATCGGTGTATTATATCGGCAAAAAAGACAGGCAAATAGCTGTTTTAAGCAGCTACTTACCTGTCTCCAAGTTAGTGATTTTTAAGTATTAATTATTTTACTACAATTTTGGATTGTTATCAATTTCTGATTGCGGCATCGGTAAATACTGAAAAGCCGGTGTGTAGTACGAAATTGGCTCAGTAGTAAAATACCCTTTTGGCCTCCAACGTAAAATATCAATGTTACGCACTTGTTCGCCCGCCATTTCAACGGTTTTCTCATGCATAATTGCCTTAGTTACCTCGGCTTTGGAGCCAACCGGAAACTGTGCTGTAGGGTAAGGCGGCATTGCAACACTTGCTCTTGCCCTTATCATATTTAGGTATGAAACTGCACTGGCTGTATTGTTCAATTCATTTTCGCACTCAGCCAGGTTCAATAACACTTCGGCATAACGCAATATGCGTTGGTTGTTGCCACCTGGATGGAAACCCGCAGCAGCAGCGCTTTCTTTGTAAATAAGCATAAATTTACGCCAGGCTGTTTTAATAGTAACGCCATGTACTGTTGAGCTGTTACCATTTTGGTCAGCCGCCACTAAGGTGCTTGCACCATTATTGTAAGTATCGCCGGTTTGATAGATAGAGTAAGCGTATCTCGGATCGGTTTTAGCCGCGCCCGTAACGGTACTTTCATATTCGTTTAAAACCCGGTCAGACGGGATAAGGTTACGCCATGCAACAGGATTGTATTCCTGGTTGCGAACGGTGGTTTGATTGGCCGAAGGCCCATCTGCACTTGGGCTTCCCCAGTTAAAATCGTTGTTACCTTTATCTGCAAACACCATTTCAAATATCGACTCTTTGCTAAACTCGGTTTCCTCTTCAAAATTGTCAAGGTACCTGTCGGTAAGTGCATAGCCATCTGCTCCCGATGTTGGTATTTTTAACAGAGCAGTCTTTGCACCGGCATAGTCACCGGTTTGCATTAACGCACGGGCCAACATTGCGTTAGCAGCTGAAGCAGTAGCGCGACCACGTTCAATAGCCGATTTTTCGGGCAATGCAGCTGCAGCAGCGGTAAGATCGCTCACGGCTTGTGCAAACACCGCTGCAACGGGTGATTTTGGTTTATAATCTGTAGGAGATGTTACAGCAGTAGTGTATACCGGCACACTTCCCCATTGGCTTGCTAACTCATAATAAGCCCACCCACGTAAAAACAGCGCTTCGCCAACTGCACGTTTTACTAAGGCGGGGTTATCAGTAACCTTGCCGGCAGCGTCGGTTACAGAACAAGCCCTATGTATTACTGCGTATAAACCATTCCAAACAGAGTTCATTACCGGATTTGCGGGGTCAACCACACCGATAAGTATCTGGTTACGAGGGCCTTCTAACTGTGGCCCGCCGCTTTTTACATCGTCGCTACGCAAATCGTGAATAAAAAACCATTCCCGCGCAACCAGGTTATAGCCATGCCATGCCGAATATACAGCGTTAACACCTTCTACCAACTGGTTGGCCGTTTTAAAATAGTTAGTTATAGTTACAGAATTGGGGTTGGTTTTATCGAGTGCACTTTTATTACACGAGATGGTTGTTAGTGTGGTGATCAATGTCGTCATCGCCGCCACGTATATTATTTTTCTTTTCATTATCGTTATATTTTACTAATATTTTAGAAACCTGCCTGTAAACCAAATTGAAATGACCTTGCTGACGGGTATTGTCCAAAATCAACACCGTTAGTTAGGGTTCCGTTTTTTGAACCTATTTCGGGGTCTAAACCTTTATAGCCGCTTATTGTGGCCAGATTTTGAGAAGACACATACAGTCTTAAACGTTTAAAGCCGGCTTTTTGCAGCGTAGTCATTGCTGACGAAGGCAAAGTGTAACCAATCATCACGTTTTTCAACCTTAAGTATGATCCATCCTCAATCCAACGTGAAGATAAACGCCCATTACCGTTCGGATCAGAGTTAATAGCGCGTGGTATAGTTGTATTTGTGTGGGTTGGCGTCCAGGCATCTAATACCTGTGTACCTGAATTAAATAGTCTCGTCATGCCCTCTGCTATAATACGCTCGGCGTTTAATATTTTGTTGCCTTGAACACCCTGGAAGAACACAGCAAAATCGAAGTTTTTGTATGATGCATTGTAATTTAAAGAGTAACTAAACTTAGGCATAAAGCTACCCAGATTGGTACGATCATAAGAATCAATAACACCATCCGGTTTGCCGTTAGGACCGCTTAGGTCTTTAAATTTGATATCGCCCGGCTTTGCATTAGCCTGTGTAGGGCTGCTTGCAACCTGGGCAGCAGTTTGAAAAAGTCCGTCTGTTACCCAACCATAAAAATACTGGATTGACTGACCCGCAACGGTATTGGTAAATGCATTACCCTGTCCAAAATCGGCGTCGTTACCAGATGGGATAGAAGCATTTGCCGTATTTAACGCTACTACATTGTTGCGCACACCACTAATTAAGCCGGTAATATCGTACCTAAACTCACCAGTATTTTTATGATAGCCCAATTGTAATTCAACACCAGTGTTACGCATGGAGCCAACGTTCGCCAGAACTCCTGAACCAAGGAAACCAAAGCTTGCTGGCGTAGGAACAGTTAAAATAAGGTTATCGGTTTGCCTCCTAAAATACTCTGCCACAATGGTAAACTTATTGTTATATAAGCCCAGGTCAATACCTACGTTAAACTGTTTTGTTTTTTCCCAACTCAAATCAGGATTGGTTAAACCATTAGTAAACGATGAATTTGCATTACCTGATGCAGCACCGCTACCAAAAGGATAATAGGCCTGGTTTACCTGAACAAGGGATGCATAAGGATAATTACCTATCGAACCCGGGTTTATACCGGTGATACCGTAGCCTGCTCTTAACTTAAATTCAGAAATTGATTTGTTATCAGCCAAAAAGCTCTCTTTATTGATGTTCCATCCTATTGAAACAGCTGGAAAGCTCGCATATTTATGGCCCGGAGCCCAGATTGATAATCCATCGCGGCGTATAGATGCGTTAACCAAGTATTTGCCTTTATAATCGTAGGTAAGACGACCTACAACTGATTGCAATACATTGTCTTCGTTAGTATTGTTCGCTGCAATATTACTTGCACCATTCAATGTTTGAACGTCATTAGAATTTTGCTCACCTGACTCGGTTTGATTGATGTAATGCAGCGATTGCGTTTCATATACACCTGTTACGTTAATATGATGATCGCCAATGTTTTTATCAAAGGTCAACTGTTGCGTACCCAGCAAATTAAAATAGGTTTGACGCTGGAAAGCAATCTTTGCAGAAGATGAACTACCAGTACCGCCATCATTAAAAATAGGTGTATAGGTTGATTGATACACATTAAGGTAGTTAGCTCCAAATGTTGATTTGAACCTTAACCATGGGAAAATTTTTGCTTCCACATAGGCAGTTCCTAAAATATTTGTGGCATTTCTTTGATTATTGCCAATTAAAGCACTTTCAACTGGATTTACAGGGTCAGAAGCATCAAAGCTGTTTAGCGGGCCTTGAAAACCACCTAATTTTGTCGGATCATGTAACGGAATGTAAGGTTGCATACGCACCACATTAGTAAGTGGTGTGCGGTTGCCGTTATTAGGCTCATAGTGCTGCGTTGACGCAGATATGTAAACGTTTTCGCCAAAAGTGAATACCTTACTCACGTTATGGTCAGAGTTAATGCGATAATTCAAACGCTCAAAACTTTGCGCCTGTGCAATACCGTCTTGTTTAAAATAGCCTAATGAGCTAAAAAACCTCGAAATGTCATTACCACCGCTTAATGACAAGCTGTTAGAGGTAATTAACGCATTCCGCTTAAAATATTCATGCTGCCAATCAGTGTTAGTTTGCGCATATGTTTGCGAGGCACCTGCATAAACTGGTTGGTTAAAGTTGGCAGGTAATAAGCGTGGTGTGTTTCCAACGCCATTTAATGTGTTAGCATATTGTACGTATTGATTAGTATTAAGCAGGCTTAAATACTTAGCAGGGCTTTGTATACCTGCATAGGCATCATAATTAACACTAACCTTACCGTCTCTTTGGCCTTTTTTGGTTGTTATCAAAATAACACCGTTTGATGCCCTGGAGCCGTAAATTGCAGCCGCACTCGCGTCTTTCAACACTTGCACATTCTCAACGTCCCTCCCATCATAAGCGTTACCTGAAGCGCCCGGAAATCCATCAACCACATAAAGTGGGTCGGTTCCAAAGTTAATAGAGCTTATACCACGTATTGCAACTATTGGACTTGTACCCGGGCCACCATTATTGGTTACAGATAAACCAGCTACACGGCCTTGCAGGGCCTGATCAATAGTGGCAACAGGCAAGGCATTAAGGGTAGCGGAGTTAACAGATGAAATTGCGCCTGTAATACTCGCTCTTCTTTGCGAACCGTAGCCCACAATAACAACCTCTACTAAGCTGCTGTTTGTTGGTTTAAGTTGAACATTAACTTCGCGTCGTCCAGCTAAGGCAACTTCCTGCGTTTCATAACCAATGTAGTTAAAAACAAGCGTTGCGTTTTGGTCCGCCGGCACATTAATAGTAAACTTACCTGCCGCATCGGTGCTGGTAGCAACCGTTGTGCCTTTGATAGTAACGGTTACACCAACAAGTGTTTGGTTGGTTTCGTCGGCAACTTTACCTGTAACAGGCACATCAGCGGCAATAATGGGACTTATCGCATTTTTTCCTACAACATTTTTTACCCGCTCAGCATTTGTTACGGAGGCCAGGCATAAGCAGGCCGTTGTTGCTAAGAGGTAGATTTTGCATTTTTTGAGTAAATGATGATCCATGGAATGATTTTTAAGTTTTAATAAAAGGTTATTTATACGGTTTGATTATGAAATGCATTAAAAGATACCAGAGAAAACGTTCGAACAATACAACACAAAGCAGCGCATACGTTTTTAACGGGCATTTTAAAAAAAGGCAATAAGTATAGTTTATATCGGTTTACTAATCATCGGTCCGCATTGAGAGACCTCTAATTATTACAGCAACTAAATTAGGTTGAAAACCCATAATCAGTGTATCGCAAATGTTACAATTTGGTGGTTTAAATGTTGCTGTTTAACTTAAATCTGTTGATTTGGATGCCTTTTAGCGCTTGTGCTATGGTATTTGACTTTGGGTGTTCTATTAGCCGCCCCGGTGTTACAAACCCCAAATGCGTTTCAAATAGAAATCGCCTTTGTGTAAGACCGATAACAATTGAAGCAATAGGTAAGGTATGAAGTGTAGTTCAACTCATCAGCGAAACGGAAATGTATGATCTATTTCAGAAAGCCCTTATCAGGGCATTTTATGTCGACTAAATTGAGCTGGAATTATTCTAAAGCTTACCCGGTTTATTTGAGCCCGATAAGCTTAAAGTAAAAAGTGTTTAACAAAAAACGAGTCTGCAACACTTGGTATTGCAAACTCGTTTATCAAATTGTATTGCTGTTTAATTCCAGTCGCTTTAAATGTTTTTGGCAACTGTAGAATTGGCATTCTTTTATGATAAAGGTATTGGGAATAGGAAGACGGCGCGAATAGCCAAACGAGCTATTATAAGTTAATAACTTAACTCAGTTAAAACAATATTATTGAAGTTGAATGGCAAGGAGTGGCGAATACCTGATCTTCGCGGCCGGCTAATTACTTCTGGTGCTTCCAGAAACGGCCTTTACCTTCGGCTATCCATTCCAGAGCTTCGCTGATCCTTTTTTGGCGTGTTTCCTCGGTTTTGGCATCAGTGATCCAAATTATATATTCTTTGCGGAAAGAGTTGGATTTACTTTCAAAGATCTCTTTTGCGGCAGGCACAGCATCGAGCGCAGCCTGTAAATAATCAGGGATTTCCAGCACCTTCGGTTTATCGGATACCGGCTTCTCCCGTTTGATTTTGACTCCGCTTTCATTCAGTGCCATCGCCTCCTGAATCATTGCAATGAATTCTTCATCCGGCGGCAATTGCTCCAATTTGTTGATTTTGCCAAAGAAACGTTGAATAGGTTTCAGGTCTTTGTCGGCACGCAAGCGCGGGTCGCTCATTAGCTCTGCTTTTAAAAAGGAGAATGAGCAATGTTTGCTGTAAGCGGCCATCATACACATATGGTCACCTTTGTAGTCGAAATGCGGGAAACTCCATTTGATGGATTCTTTCGCATCGGGGCAATTTTCCCGGATCAACCGGCGCCAATGTGTCAAGATCGGTTGGGCAAATTCAGATGCGTTAGCTACGTAAGCGTCGATGGCGGGGTCTTGGTTCATAACACAAAGGAAAGGGATCACTATCAAAAGCGAGTGGTCGAAAACATGGAAATACCGGTAAATTTTATGATTTACGAAGCTGAGATGGGGTTTGACCGGTATGTTTTTTAAAGAATTTACTAAAGTTGGCCGGATCGGAAAAGTTAAGCTGGTAAGCGATCTCGGCGATCTGGAGGTCTGTATAAAGCACCAGCGACCGGGCCTCGACGGCAACACGTGCCACGATAAAGCTCAGGGCGTTCTTACCAGAGGCCTGTTTGACGGCCTGGGAAAGATAATTGGTGGAAACCGACAACATGGCCGCATATTCCCCGACTGTCCGCTTCTCGATATAATGATGATCGATCAGCCGAAGATAGTTGCGCATTAGCGTTTGCTGGCTGCTTACCGTGTTAACAACCGGTGTCACCAGGGACGAACTATGCAAATGATACAGCAGCCCCAGTAATTTGACCCGCGCCTCCATATGCTGCGCACTGTCCGAGCGTTCATACGCCGAAAATACTTCTTCAAAATGCGGAGCTAAATTTTCAAAAGTGTCCTTTCCGAATTTGAACAAATTAGTATTCAGGATATCGAATAAAGGAAACTCCTTGTTAAAGTCGGGTTTAAAGAAAGCGAAACATTCAGGTTTAAAATAAATGACATAACCCTCCAAGGCGTTATTATGCGCAAAACTGTAGACCAAATTGGGCGAATGAAAGACCAGGTAAGAGTCCGGGTCCTGCACAGTCCGCTCACCATAGTTCACTTCGATCTTCCCTGAATTAAAAAACAACGCAAAAAAATAAAAAGACCGTTTAAAAGGTGGCCTATACACCTGCACCGCCTCGTCCAGCGGCTTTAAACGCAAACAGTAAAAATCCGGGTCGGCTGTTCGGTCCGGCCAGGGAATCGAGGCAAGGAACTCGTTGATATCGTTATAATAAGGAAGCTTCGATTTTGTAGGCACCACGAGCCTAAAATAAAAAAAGAATTTGTTTTAGTGGAGGGCTGCTATGAGGCTTTTTAATTATAGATCCTTGAAGTTACATTAAGGTTGGCTTCAAGTACCTGTCTCTGTTATTCTTTCAAACGGATATTTATCCTTTATAAAAAAACGAAGGTAGCGCCCCTTTACCCGCGATGCTGCTAACTCCTTATAAACAGTTTCGGGCACGTCCTTGTACACATATACCTGTCCGGATACAAAACTTACTGCAAGCGTTGAGGTAAGAGCATCATAATCCATCTTTCTGATAACCGTTGAAGGCATGTCGCTATTTAAGTTTATCCGGCTTTTCGTCGGGATGATCTTTAAAATATTCGCGGGCCCTTTTTAAACCGGTGGCAATGGCAATGCCTTCGTCACCGCTATCTTTTAATATTTCATTGGCTATCTCTGTCGCCTTGTCCCGCAGATATTCAGGCTGGTTTTTGTACGATGGCGGGTAATCTCCGTTATACAATGGCATAGCTTATCAATTTATGGTTAACAAATAATATTTAGGTCGTTTCCTTTTTTATTGCGCTTATTTCACCGTTTCGCTCAATATAAATGTGGTCTATCTTTTCCATGTCTTCTGTAAGCGCGGATTTTCTGACACCCTGCATCACATCCTCACGGCAAACCTGCACGCGTTTTAAATGATCGTCAATAAATCTGCCTTTTTCAAAAAGCATGATCTTTTCCCCTTCAACAAAACGTCCGAAAGCCGGGTAACGCACCGTCAGCCAACCAAACGCCCTGTGCAATAAAGCGACGACAAAGCAGGTTACCACAATGGGCACAAAAGGCGATGCACCCACAACCGCGCGACTTAAAATAGCGCCCATCAAAATGCTTATAATGTTGTCAAGCGGTGTGCGCAGCCCGAATGAACGACGACCGGACAGGCGGATAATTATCAGCGCCAGCAAAAACATAGTTATGCCTCTGCAGCTCATCTGCAGGGCATTTAGCTCCTTGCCTTCTCCAAAAATCATTATAAAAAAGCCGGTCATGTTAATATATATTTTTATTATCTCATTCTCGCACAGCTTCATAACGATCCTGTGTAATTGACATTAACAAACAGGACAACAGGTGGTTTTAACATAAATTTTTACACTTTTTCAAAAACAAGCTCGGTTTCAAACAGTTAAATTGGTATGGCACACAGTATTGAAAACAACGCTACACGCGATGGGCTAAAGCACAGTCCCTGGCAAATGGCCGAAGAAACGGCAATAAATAAAAGTAAAGCATCACAGCAGGCATATGATTGCCTTATTGTAGGCGCAGGCATCACCGGTTTAACAACAGGCGTATTACTGCGGCAGGCCGGCAAAAACGTAGCGATTGCCGAGGCACACAACGTGGGTTTTGGCACCACAGGCGGTACAAGTGCGCACATTAACACTTTTGCTGATACCACTTATCCTGAAACGCAGGCGGCTTTTGGCGAGGAAGGCGCTCAAATGTTTGCTGATGCAATAAATGAAGGCGCCGGCATAATAAAGAGCTTCGTGGATAGCCTAAAGATAGATTGCGATCATGAGGAAAAAACGGGCTACTTATATGCCGAAAACGAGGACGAAGCAAAACATCTGGCTGATATTTACGACGGATTTGTACAGGTGGGCGTTGCAGCTAATTATACCGAAAACGTCCCTACCCCGGTGCCTTTTGTTAAGGCGCTTGAGATACCCGGGCAGGCCCAGTTTCATCCCATAAAATACTTAATGGCGCTTAAGGCTGCCTTTATTAAAGCCGGCGGTAATTTATTTGAAAACACCTTTATTGAAAAACTGGAACATGAGGATGGGATCCACATAGCACAGTCTGGTGATACCCAGTTGCGGGCTAAAAAGGTGATCTACGCTACACATACCCCGCCGGGCATTACGGTGTTTAGCTTCCGCTGCGCGCCGTATCGCAGCTATGTACTGGCGGTAAAACTAAAAAGCGGTAAGTATCCTGATGCAGTGATATATGACATGCAGGAACCTTATCACTACGTACGCACGCATCAAATTGATGGCGAACAGCTTTTATTGATAGGCGGAAACGATCATAAAACAGGGCATGATGACCCTGAAAAAGCCTTTGACGACCTGGAGCAATACGCCCGTAAATATTATAATATCTCATCAGTAAAATATAGGTGGTCATCGCAGTATTATATTCCGGCTGATGGCTTGCCCTATATTGGCCAGATACCCTTTATGGCTGATGGTGTACTCACGGCCACAGGTTTTAATGGTAACGGTATGATGCTGGGCAGTATATCAGCAAAAATACTGGCAGACAAAGTACTCGGTGTTGAAAACAGGTACGAAAACCTGTTCTCCTCGTCGCGTTTAAAACCTATAGATGGCTTTTTAGAGTTTGTTAAAGAAAATGCTGATGTAGCCTACCATTTTGTGGCCGACCGTTTCGGCGGCGCCGAAACCGATTCGTTGCAGCGGTTAAAGCCCGGCACAGGCAAAATTGTAAACCTCGACGGTGAAAAGATGGCGGTATACCGCGACCAAGCGGGAGCTATACATGCGCTCAGCCCGGTTTGCACCCACGCGGGTTGCATTGTCAACTTTAACGCGGCAGAATGCACCTGGGATTGCCCTTGCCATGGTGGTCGTTACGCTATCAATGGCGAAGTGCTTACCGGCCCGCCAACTAAAGGG
>CBFGNU010000006.1:0-35557 GCA_965650195.1 uncultured Mucilaginibacter sp.
AAACAGAGCCTCCTATCGGGATCGAACCAATGACCTACTGATTACAAGTCAGTCGCTCTACCAGCTGAGCTAAGGAGGCTTATTTACCTATTTTGTTTGGTTTGCCTAAGCAAACTCTCGGGGAAAAACCGCGAAAACCTTTCGGTCAATTATCCAGGTTAATAATTTTTATTTTAAAGAACCGTTTCCTTATTTCAAAAGAGGCGATATATGCCTTTCTGAAAGGGATTGCAAATTTACACATTTTTGCCGCCGTACAAAATTTTTCTTTAAAAAAAATCGGGGCGGTTTTGAGCCCGCAATGTTAGGCAAATTTTATTGATTTTTTGGCTATAAATGAGCCCGGAAACGCATTTGCAGAAAGTATATTTCAAACCATTGATGTGCAGTAGTTTGCATAATGCCTCGCTTGTACCTTTATAAAAACGCGCGATACAAATCTCTTCTCAGCCTCAAGCAACGGTCGTTTATTCAATAGTCTAGTGCTATTATTATATTATATATATATCGCCCCTAAATATTATCTGTCAATCAATATTTAGTTTAAACCCGAAACATGCACTGTTTAGTAAACACATTTAAATAGCGGCATAATTCCCTTTTATCACGTGCTTGTAATCTTCGGCGGTGGTTTCCAGTGTATTGCTTAAGGTTAAACGTAACAAGACTAAAACGGGCGTGGTTGTTGCCGATTGGCGCATGTTGAGCACAAGCCCAACATAATTTATTACATATATAATGAAACTTAATTTTACAAGATCTCTCATGGTCCTTTCACTTATCGGATCAACAAGCGCGCTATTTGCACAAAGTTACTCAGACACTACAAAACGTTTCGACAAAAAGAATTTCCGCACATGGTCAATTGGCCTGCACGGTGGTATGTTAACACACTACACACCGTTCAACGCCCAAAACAATGGCGATTTTGCAACTCCGCAAGAAACCTGGGGTTATGGCGGTTACATTAAAAAGCAAATTTTACCGGGCTTTGGCATCCAGGCCGATTTCCTGGCAGGCACCGTTCAGGGCTCGCGCTCAAACGCGTTACCGGCGGGATCTACTGCGCAGGATAACAGCAGTTTTAAAAGCAGCATACAATGGTCGGGCGCGGTAAGCGCTAACGTCACGTTAGCCAACCTAAGTATTAATCAAAAAAGAAGTGTATTGTCGCCTTACTTTACTTCAGGTGTTGGCCTTATGTCGTCAAGCGCGAATGTTAAAAACACGCCGGGCGGTAATAACACCACCTACGACGAAAGTATTTTTATACCTGTTGGTGCCGGCGTTAAGTTTGGCGTAGCCAGGGGTATTAATATTGATTTGGGTTATACCGTTAGCTTTGTTAAATCGAACAGGTTTGACGGTTACATCAGCGGCACAAGCGATAGATTCTCGTATGCTCATGCAGGTATTGAAATAGCCTTAGGTAAAAAGAAATCCCCCCAATTGCAAAACTATAGCGCCCTTGCCGCATTACGCGAAGAAAGCGCTACCGAAAGTGCTGAGCTTAGATCAAGATTGGCTATTGCTGAACAACAACGCATGGCTGAAGAGCAGGCGAGATTGGCTTTGGCACAACAATATGCCCGCGAAATGGGTGATGATGATGCCGACGGTGTAGCTAATAAATTTGACAAATGTGCAGGCACAGCTGCAGGTACTACAGTTGATGGTGCAGGTTGTCCGTTAAAAGTTCCGGCGCCGGTTGTTGTTACTAAAGAACGGGTAATTGTTACTGAAAGTGACCGCAGGGTTGTTGGCGATGCTATCAAGAATCTTGAGTTCGATTTAGGTAAAGCTACTATTAAAGCAACATCATACCCAACATTAAACCGTGTTGCCGATCTGTTAAAAGAGAAAAGCTTTAGCTTAAAATTAGCGGGCCATACAGATAACACAGGCTCAATGGCTTTAAACATGGGCTTATCAAAAGACCGTGCAGAGGCGGTTAAAGCTTACCTGGTATCGCAAGGTGCAAACGCATCATTAATTGAAGCTACCGGTTACGGGCCAAATCAGCCAATTGCAACTAATAAAACAGCTGCGGGTCGTCAACAAAACCGTAGGGTTGAGTTTTCTTTGAATTAATACTGAAAACAGGTTTAATAGTACTTATAAAAACAAAAGCCGCGCCTTATACAGGTAGCGGCTTCGTTTTTTTAAACAGGTTCAGGTAATTAACTGTTTTGGAAGCCCAAAAGCTCCCCGGTGATCTTTTCTTTTTGAGTTGATTCTGAAAAATTAGCCGGGATATCCTCCCGACTAACATTTTCAATCGAACACTGTATAATGCATTGCATTATGGTTGGCGATCCGATTTTATACCCCTATGTAAAAACCCAAATCGTCAACACTTCAAACATAATCAAAGCGGGATACCAGCCCATGCGTACATTCACGGTATTTTGATACGTACTTATACGCATCCGATAAAGGAAATAAAGAATTAATGGGTAAGACAGTCGCTATCAAATAACGCCATAATTTCACCTGTACATTCGGTAATCTCTCTTTTTTCTGCCTTTTATGAACACGCAAGTAATTAACTATTAATTACTTATTTCTTTCTAAGAAATAAATATAAAGCAAATGTAACTTTTGATTAATAATCGCCGTATATTTAGCCTACCTAACCTAACACATGAAGAACGCTCTACTTTTATATTTCAAATTATTTTTAATACCCCTAATATTTAAATGGCTCCCGCAGACATTTAAAAGGCCTCCACCCGTACACGCTACTTCCGTTTATCCCACTACGCATTTATTTACCTTAAACTTATATTATGAAAAAACAATTTATTCCAATTTTACTGCTGCTTGCAGTTTTTGCAAGCTGCAAAAAACAATCACAAGTAAACTTGCCTTCAGACCAAAAGGTTTCTAAAAACAATTCACTCCGTCCAATGTCAGCCGGCGATGGCCAGACCGACGTACTTGGCTACGGTTACGATATAACGGGCGAATATGGTACCTCCAGTTCGGCAAAATTTTCGGTTATTAATGTAGCCGCATTAAAAGCAGATCATCCAACACGGGTAGAACTGGACCAATCTACCATGCAAGAAGGCAGGTTAGTAGCCGGCGACAATGCGCAGTCGTATTTAAAACAGGTTTCCGCTAAAATTTCATCATCGCTAAACATCGGTATTTTTAAAGGAACCATCAGCGGATCATACAGTGACAACGATGCCTTCTCGTCAAAATATGTTTATAGCAGTTTTAGTTTAATAATCCAGCAAAAGCGCCTTAAAATTAACGCTGATTACACTTTGTTAAAACAGTATCTGCAGCCCTCTTTTTTACAGGATGTTCAGAACGGTACGCCCGAATCAATTGTAAACAGTTACGGTACGCACGTTTTGACAGACTTTAAACTCGGCGCCAAACTGGAAGCCTTATACAGGTCTGAAACAAAGAAAGCCAATCGTACCGTTGCGGCTACCGCAGGAGTTGATGTAAGTGTAAAAACCATATTTAGCATTAATACCGGGTATAACTATAGTTTGAATGACACTTATGATAACACTTATCAAACACTGCATTACAGAACCTATGGCGGCGATCCGACTAAAAGTTTAATGGGTAGTGTCCCTCTTGGCGGTGGTATGCCTACAATTAATATATCAGATTGGCAAAGCAGTGCCACTCCTGAAAATTCAGAGTTAATTGACATTAGCACCGGCGGGCTAATTCCGATTTATGAGTTAATTGACGATCCGACTAAAAAGGCAGCTGTAATGACGTATGTTAACCAATATCTTGCAGCTAACCAGGTAAATGTAACCCCGGTGCCAATTCACGTGTTTTATCAACCCAATGATATAAACCATGTTTATACCGCATTTTTTAACGATTACCCATATCAACAAAATGGTTTTACTTACTTAGGCACAAACTTTAAAGCATATGCTTCACAGATTGACGGCACACAGCCGGTGCATGCGTTTTACAGTCCTTCAGGAACTAACCATACCTATACAATTAACAGGTTTGATTACCCTTATGAGCAAAACGGCTATATTTACCATGGTATTAGCTTCTATGCCTATACTACCCAGGTACCTGGCTCGGTTCCGGTTCATGTGTTTTACCATCCCGGGGGCGTTAACCATACCTATACAATTAACAGGTATGATTATCCTTACGCGCAAAATGGATACCAATATTTAGGTGTTAATTTTTATGCGATGCCACTATAAGGTTTGTTAAATTTTTATAATAAAAGGCCGTCTCTGGTAATCAGTAGACGGCCTTTTTATTAGCCGGTTTTAACCATTGGCCCCGGATCTTTGATCAGGCTTTTTATAGATCACGGGTTCCAATCCCCTCTGTCACTCTAAATACATCAGGATACATCATAGCGGCTCTTAAAATAAAACTCACCGAGTCTGTAACCCATATACCTCCATTTAATGCTAATTGAAGCACCTCTGGAGCGGGCTTTAATACTATCTGTATATCTTCTGTGTCCTCCAGTTGCTGCACCGAGTTAAACTCAGCATTAAACATAATGAACCCATAGGTTACCTGTTTCAGTTTGGTTGGGTTGATGGCAATTTTACCAAGAGAGATAAGCTGCTTAGCGGTAGTTTTTATCCCTGTCTCTTCCTCCAGCTCGTTTAAAGCGGATTGTATGAGTGATGTATCTTTTTGCTGCATACCGCCAGGGAGTTCCAACACCACCTCGCCGAGGCCGTGCTTGTATTGCTTCACCAACACCACCTCGTTTTGTTTTGTAATGGCTAAAACCTGTACAACATCGCCCAGTTTAGAGAAATAGTAGTCGTAAACGTTGTTATTTGCAAGCTTTACCTTCTGTTTTGTAACAGGGAACCAATGGCTCGGCGATACGTCCTGCTCTTCAAGTACGGTCCACTTTTGTATATTTTTATCAGTCATATAATGTCATAACAAGCATAAAATCTTGCTCCGCTTTATAGCCATTTTCGCAACAAGCTGACAATAAGCACATTAACTCAATTCCACAGCTAAGCTTCCTGACGAATAAGTAGTTTCACTTTGTTCCGCTTAAAAAATTAACCATTTATAATCAAATAGTTACTAAAAAGCTTGCTCCGCTTTGTTCCGTTTGTTTCACCCTCGCAAGCGGAGCAAACGTTAATGTGTTAGGGCAGCATGCTAATTTACACATCTGCTTAACAGATGCAAATCAGACTTCCCTACTTTTCCTGCATCGCTACTTCCCTACTTCCCGTCTAAATCTTATCTTTGCCGATTATCATTCTGAATTAATGAAGATATCATATAATTGGCTTAAAGAATTCATCCAAACCGATAAATCTCCACAGGAGATCTCAACCATATTGACCGGCACCGGCCTCGAGGTAGAAAGCCTAGAGAAAGTGCAGGCTGTTCCCGGAGGACTGGAAGGGCTGGTAATAGGCTACGTAAAAGAACGCACCCAACACCCCAACGCCGACAGGCTGAGCATCACCAAAGTTGATGTAGGTACCGGTACCGATCTGCAAATTGTTTGTGGTGCTGCCAATGTAGCTGCTGGGCAGAAGGTGGTGGTTGCTATGGTGGGTACTATCGTTTACCCATCTACCGGCGAGCCGTTTGCTATTAATAAGTCAAAGATAAGAGGCGAGGTATCTGAAGGGATGATCTGCGCTGAAGATGAAATAGGATTAGGTACAGATCATGCCGGTATTATGGTATTGGCCAAAGATGCCGTGGTAGGTACCCCCGCTAAAGAATACTTTAAGCTGAACGACGACTATATGTTCGAGATCGGTTTGACACCTAACCGCGCCGATGCGACCTCGCATTTAGGTACGGCTCGTGATATTGCCGCATTTCTGAAAACAACGATCATCAAACCTGATGTATCTGCCTTCAAGATTGACAACACAAGTCGCGTTATTGAGGTTGAGGTTGAAAACATTGCCGCAAGTCCGCGTTACGCTGGTTTAACTATTTCCGGCATCGAAGTGAATGAGTCGCCACAATGGTTAAAGGAGCGCTTGGCGGTAATTGGCGTAAGGGCTATCAATAATATTGTTGATGTTACCAACTATGTACTTCACGAATTAGGTCAGCCGCTGCATGCTTTTGATGCCGATGCTATTAAAGGCGGAAAAGTGGTTGTTAAGAATTGCCCTGAGGGCACGTTGTTTAAAGCCCTGGACGATGTAGAGCGCAAGTTATCTGCCGATGACCTGATGATCTGCAACATTGAAGCGCCAATGTGCATTGCCGGTGTCTTCGGCGGGATAGATTCGGGTGTAACGGCAGGCACAACCAGTATATTTTTAGAAAGCGCATACTTCAATTCGGTTTCAGTTCGTAAAACCGCCAAACGGCACGGACTGAAAACTGATGCCTCCTTCCGCTTTGAACGGGGTACTGACCCTGATATGCCGGTATTTGCTTTGAAGCGTGCTGCATTGCTAATTAAAGAAGTTGCCGGTGGCAGTATCTCATCAAACATTATCGATTTTTACCCTAATCCTGTTCAACCCTTCGCGGTTGAATTGCCTTACAAAAATGTGGATAGACTGATCGGTCAGCTAATTCCCCATGAGGAAATCAAGGCCATTGTTACAGGCTTGGAGATGCAGATAGTTAACGAAACTGCCGAAGGCTTATCGTTGCTTATACCTCCTTACCGGGTTGATGTTACCCGCGATGTAGATGTGATTGAGGACATATTGCGGATTTATGGCTATAACAACATCCATATACCAACGCAAGTGCGAGCATCGCTAAGCACCTCGCAAAGACCCGAGAAAGACACTGTTCAGAACTTGTTAAGCGATTTGCTTACTGCCAATGGCTTTAATGAGATATTATCTAACTCTCTTACTAAATCGTCTTATGCTAATGATCTGGATTCAGCGGTGAAGATATTAAACCCCTTAAGCTCAGATCTGGACGTGATGCGTCAAACCATGCTATTTTCGGGTTTAGAAGCTATTGCTTATAACCAGAACCGCCAGGCTGCTGATCTGAAGTTTTATGAGTTTGGTAAAGTATATAGCGTAAAAGAGGATAAATACATAGAGAGCCAACGGTTTGCAATATTCATGACCGGGGACGCAACGGCCGCCGGTTGGAACCAAAAAGCAAAATCCTCGTCGTTCTATAATTTAAAGGCGCTTGTTGATGGGATTTTGAAAAAATTAAGTATTGTAGATACTACAGTGGAGGATTGTACCTGCAAAAAGATGGCATATGGCTTGAATTACATCAAGAACGGAAAAACGCTGGTTAAATTTGGTGCAGTAGGAAAAGAGGCTTTGAAGAAAACCGATATAGACCGCGAAGTTTTTTATGCCGATTTCAGTTTCGATCAGATCATGCAGATCGTTAGAAAGAACAAAATAGTATATCAGGAGATTTCTAAATTCCCTGCAGTTAAACGCGACCTGTCAATGCTGGTTGATAAGAACATCACGTTTGATCAGTTAAGACGGATAGCTCAACGCACAGAGCGCAAGCTTTTACAAGATGTAGATATTTTTGATGTTTACGAGGGCGACAAGCTTCCTGCAGGTAAAAAATCATACGCGTTAAGCTTTGTTTTACAGGATGCAGAAAAAACACTGACGGACAAAACCATTGACAGCGTTATGCAAAAAATTATGTATAACTTAGAGAAGGAAGCCGGAGCGGAGATACGTAAGTAATTATTGAAGGATTGAATTATTGAATTACTGAATTACTGATCCTGCGTATTCAATAATTTAAAACATCAATAAAACATACACATTAAATCAATAATTCAGTAATTCAATAATTCAATAAATCAACAATTAGTGAGCACTACCGCAACTTTAGATAAGGTAATCAGCAAAGCCGAAAGGTTAATAGAGCTGTGCACTGCCTTGCAGGAGGAAAACGACTTGTTGAAATTGGAGAATGAGTCGCTGTCGGTAGCGTTGGATGCCAGCAAAAATAAGACAAAAGAGCTCGACGAAAAGTTGAGAGCGTTGAAGTTAGCCAAGTCATTTTCAGAAACAAATGAAAAAAGTGTTGACATTAAACAAAAAATTAACGAATTTGTGCAGGAAATAGACAAGTGTATTGTATTACTGAAAAAGTAGTGCAGAAAGTGAACAAGCTCAAATGGGAGAAATCTCAATAAAAATAAATATTGCTGACAGAGTTTACCCCTTAAAGGTGAACATGGAAGAGGAAGAAATAATACGTAGGGCAGCTAAGTTAATAAACGACCGTATAAAAGAATATCAGGAAAATTACGCGGTTAGGGATAAGCAGGATTTGCTTGCTATGAGTGTGTTGCATTACGCCACATCATCATTAAAAGCAGAAAAAAAGGTTACCGTTGAAGATACAGAGGTGGCCGAAAAAACTTATCAGTTAGACAAATTGCTGAACGACTTTTTTTCAAAGCAGTAACGTTCTTTACATACAAGAGCAATTAAGATTTAACCGCGGTTAAATTTTGAGTTCACTATTGAAAACTTAACACTTCAATATCCAAGGATCAAGGAGGGCATGCGTTACTACAATGTATTAGCGGTAACCCATGGTCCCAAAGTATCTGCATGAAGTTTTTCAAATACATGAGCTTGAAGTTTAATCGCGGTTTTTTTATTTATATAACCTAAAACAAAGAATGACCAATATTTTATATGTAATTATCGGGTTGCTGATAGGCGTCCCGACGGGTATCGTTGTAGGGCGGTTCCTGCTGAGAAAGCTTTTTAAAGATCAGGAAGCAGCAGCTCAGCTAAAAGTTAAAAAGATTTTGAGGGATGGTGAGAATGACGCGGAGATATTAAGAAAGAATAAATTGTTGGAGGCTAAAGAGCGCTTTCTACAGATGAAAGCCGAGCACGAGCAGGAGATAAATGCCAAAAATAACGAGATCAATCAGCGTGAGAACGGCGTTAAACAAAAAGAACAATCGTACAACCAGCGTTTGGAGAACCTTACCCGTAAGGAAAACGAACTGGATAACACCCGTAAAAACCTGGAGCGCCAAACCGAGATAGTAGTTAAGAAACAGGAAGAGGTTGACGTGTTAAAGAATCAGCATGTACAGCAACTGGAAACTATAGCGGGCATATCCGCTGAAGAAGCAAAAGATCAATTGGTTGAAAACCTGCGTGAAGATGCCCGCAGCAAGGCCATGGCGCAGATAAAAGATATTGTTGACGAAGCCAAGCTAACAGCTACTAAAGAAGCTAAAAAGATAGTTATACAAACCATACAGCGTACCGCTACCGAGGCTGCTATTGAGAACACAGTATCTATCTTTAATATAGAGAACGACGAGATAAAGGGCCGTATCATCGGTCGTGAAGGGCGTAATATACGCGCACTGGAAGCTGCAACCGGTATTGAAATTATTGTTGACGATACGCCGGAAGCTATTATTCTTTCGGGATTTGACCCGGTACGCCGCGAGATAGCCCGTTTGGCTATGCACCGTTTGGTTACTGACGGACGTATTCACCCGGCACGTATTGAGGAGGTGGTTGCCAAAACACGTAAGCAGATAGAAGAAGAAATTGTTGAGATAGGCGAGCGTACAGTTATAGATTTAGGCATCAGTGGCCTTCACCCTGAACTGATAAGAATGGTGGGCCGTATGCGCTACCGTTCATCATACGGACAAAACCTGTTACAGCACTCGCGCGAGGTGGCTAACTTTTGCGCTACTATGGCTGCTGAACTGGGTCTGAATGTTAAGCTTGCTAAGCGTGCCGGTTTACTACATGATATTGGTAAAGTGCCTGATGATAACCCGGAATTGCCACACGCAATTTTAGGTATGCAGTTAGCCGAGAAGTATAAAGAACACCCTGAAGTATGTAACGCCATTGGTGCTCACCACGACGAGGTAGAAATGACCTCCATGCTGTCTCCGATCATTCAGGTTTGTGATGCTATATCGGGTGCACGCCCTGGTGCCCGCCGCGAGGTGGTTGAAAGCTATATCAAGCGTTTAAAGGAATTGGAAGAGTTGGCAATGTCTTACCCGGGAGTTGAAAAAACCTTCGCTATACAGGCTGGTCGCGAGTTGCGGGTGGTGGTAGAAAGTGAAAAGATAAGCGATGCGCAATCAGAAACGTTGGCGGCTGATATCTCTAACCGTATCCAAACTGAAATGACCTATCCGGGCCAGATCAAGGTTACGGTGATCAGAGAAACCCGCTCGGTAGCATTTGCTAAGTAAGAAATAATTAATTATGTCATGCTGAACATGTTTTAGCGTCTCACCATAAGTGAGATGTCGAAGCAAGTTCGGCATTACTTCTTTTATAGGCTTTATGAAAAATCAACCCAAAGCTAAACAGCCGCAAATTGAGAAGCGCCCTGTAGATGTTCAACTGGATGAGTATGCATCGTTTCATACTAATCCAACTAACCGCGTTATCAATTATTTCTGTATCCCGTTGGTTAGCTTTGGTATACTGGCTTTTGTATGGTCCATCCCCTTCCCGCAACTTGAGTTTTTGGGTAAGAACCAAACCTTCGTCAACTGGGCGTCGTTTGTAGTGGCGTTTTCTCTTTATTATTATCTGCGCCTGTCGCCAATGCTGTCTTACCTGATGTTATTTTGCCTGGGTGTCTTTAGTTATGTAATTGTGTCATTAGAGCAGAACTTTGTATTGGCACAAATTGGCTTAATACTGTTTGTTATAGGGAATATTGGGCAACTGATAGGCTATAAAAAAGAAGGCCGCAGACCCATCTTCGCGCAGGATTTTAAATTTATGCTGATAGGCCCGATGTGGCTTTTTAGTTTGATCTTAAAGAAATTTAAGATCAGATATTAAACAAAAATCATCAATTTCTCAGCCCACCGCGGTGTTCCAAAAAATATAAAGCATCTAAAAAACTGTAAACGTGTTGACGGTATTAAATGCTTGATTTTTAACGCCTTAACATTTTTAGGTGGAACAGTTTGGAACACTTTGAAACTACTTATAAGTCAGTAAATTTAGCTGTAGTTGGCGCCTAATAATCTGTTTTTCAATTGCTTGTGGGGTTTTAAAAAATATCTTCGTTTTTGGAACACTTTGGAACACTCGCTGCTGGGTTTTGGAACACCACTTTTCGCTCAATCAATCCAACATCGCCATCAACTCATCATCGCTAATAATAGGAATATTCAGTTTTTGCGCTTTCTCCAGTTTTGCCGGACCCATATTGTCGCCGGCCACCAGGTAGTTGAGTTTAGCTGATATACTGCTCAATATTTTGCCGCCGTTTTGCTCAATAATATCCTTCAACTCATCGCGCGAGAATTTCTCAAACACGCCCGAAATAATAAAGCTCTTGCCGGCAAATTTATCGCTTGCCAGGGTAACTTCTTTCTCTTCCACCACAAACTGCAAACCTGCTGATTTCAGCTTTCCAATTTCTTCCCGATGTTTTTCTTCGCCAAAGTATTCTATCAGGCTATGCGCTATGCGGTCGCCTATTTCGTCAACGGCAATCAGTTCCTCAAATTGGGCCGCCATCAAGTTATCAATATTCTTAAAATAAGCCGCCAGTTTTTTAGCAACGGTTTCGCCAATAAATCGGATCCCCAAACCAAACAGCACCTTTTCAAAAGGCATTTCTTTAGAGCGCTCAATACCATCCAGCATATTAGTAATAGACTTTTCGCCAAAACGCTCCATTTTCTTCAGATCATCTTCATGATCTTTTAAAAAATACAGATCGCTGATATGCCTGATAAAACCACGCTGATAAAGGTTATCAATCGTCTCATCACCCAAACCATCAATATTCATAGCCTTCCTGCCGATAAAATGCTGCATTTTGCCGGTTATCTGTGGCGGGCAACCTTCATCATTCGGGCAATAAAACGCAGCTTCACCTTCTTGACGTTTCAGCATGGTTTGGCATGCCGGACAATTGGTAATGTATTCAATAGCTGATGCCGATGGATCGCGCTTTTCCAGATTTACGCTGATTATCTTGGGGATAATCTCGCCTCCCTTCTCTACGTATACCCAATCACCTTCGTGCAGGTCAAGCCGAAGCATTTCGTTAGCGTTGTGCAGTGTGGCGCGCTTAACCGTAGTGCCTGCCAATAAAACGGGTTTGAGGTTAGCCACAGGAGTAACCGCTCCCGTGCGGCCCACCTGGTAGGTAACCGCCTGCAGCTGCGTTTGCACCTGCTCTGCTTTGTATTTGTAGGATATGGCCCAACGCGGTGATTTGGCCGTAAAGCCCAGTTCCTGCTGCTGACCGTAGCTATTCACTTTGATAACTATACCATCTATATCATAGCTCAATTCAAAACGGCGTTTATCCCATTCGGTTATAAAAGCCAGTACGTCATCTATATTTTTGCACAGCCTGCTTTCATCATTTACATGGAAGCCCCAGGCTTTAACTGCCTGCAAACTTTCCCAATGGGTTTTAAAAAGCGTCTTTTCGGTATACAGTCCATATAAAAAACAATCCAGCGGGCGCTTAGCCACCTCGCTTGAGTCCTGTAGCTTTATAGTGCCCGATGCAAAGTTGCGCGGATTGGCATAGGGTTGCTCACCATTATCTACCCGCTCCTGGTTAAGGCGTTCAAAAGCTTTAAGGTGCATAAACACCTCGCCGCGGATCTCAAACTCATCAGGGTAGCCGCTGCCATGTAGCCGCTTCGGTATAGTATGTATGGTGCGTACGTTGGTAGTTACATCGTCCCCCTGCGTTCCATCGCCGCGGGTTACGGCCCTAACCAGTTTGCCTTGCTCGTAAGTAAGACTCATAGATAAACCATCAAACTTCAACTCGCATACATACTCAAAGTTATCGCCTATTGCTTTACGGATGCGCTGATCAAAATCAAGCAGTTCCTGGGCGTTGTAAGTATTACCCAATGATAGCATGGGCCAGCGGTGCTTTACAGTGGTAAACTCCTTGGTAATAAAACCTCCGACCTTTTGTGTAGGCGAATCAGGATCCAGAAGCTCCGGAAACTGCTTTTCAAGAACAGCCAGTCGTTCCAGCTTTTTATCAAATTCAAAATCAGTTACCGTGGGCATAGCCAACACATAATAATTATATGTGTGCTGTTTTAGCTCTGCCGATAGTTGGTCTATTTGTTGTTTTGCTTCCGAAGGTGACATACCAACGAAGATAGTAAATTGAGCGTTGAGCAAAATAATTTTTATTGCATAATAACATCGCCATTAAACTTTTTAGAGCAATATTGGTCTGTATTATAAGTAAATGATATTACGATGCCTTTTAAAGTCAAGCGCAAACTTTACGGGGTAATAATTTAAAAGAACCGCTTATTTTCGGGAGAGGAGCCCGCCGGTAAGCGGTTTTTTATTTCAGTGTTTTACAGGTTATAATCGTATTATTGTGTTAGCATGAAACGATTATTCGCCAACCTTACCTTCCAGGTTTTAGTAGCCATTGCGCTTGGTGTAATAACCGGTTTATACTTTCCATCTTTCGCGCCAACCGCGCAGCTTATCAGCAAAACATTTATTAACCTGATTACCATGCTGATCGCGCCGATCATATTCCTAACCATTGTGCTTGGGGTAGCCGGTATGCGCGATATGAAGAAGGTGGGCCGCGTAGGCGGTAAGGCGCTTTTGTATTTCGAGATTGTAACCACATTTGCTTTAGTGATTGGCGTTGTTGTATGCAACCTGCTTAAACCAGGTGCCGGCTTTGTTAGCCACGTAAAGGTGGATACCACTAAACTGGACGAATACGAAAAGGCCGCTTCTGCAATGCATTGGGGCGATTTCATCGCCCATATAGTACCTCCCAATTTCTTCGATGCTTTTGCCAAAGGCGATATTTTACAGATCCTCTTCTTTGCTATACTATTCGGGATAGCGCTAAGCCGCATGGGCGAGCGCGGCCATACGGTAGTTGATCTGTTTGAAAAGATCTCTAAAGTGTTCTTCAATATTATGCACATGGTGATGAAGGTGGCCCCAATTGGCGCCTTTGGTGGGATGGCCTTTACGGTGGGTAAGTACGGAATATCCACATTGCAGCCTTTGGCCAAGTTGATGGGCTCGGTGTATCTGACAATGTTCTTGTTTATTTTCGTAGTGCTTAATCTTATTTGCTACCTATATAAGTTCAGTCTTTGGCAGTACCTTAAATTCATCCGGCAGGAAATACTGATCGTTCTGGGCACCTCCTCATCCGAGCCCGTGCTACCTGCCATGATGGAAAAGATGGAAGCCTTCGGCTGTTCAAAATCTGTGGTGGGGCTGGTTATCCCGGCGGGGTATTCCTTTAACCTGGATGGCACAACCATTTACCTGTCCATGTCGGTTATATTTTTGGGGCAGGTGTTCAACATCCCGTTGACTTGGGAGCAGCAGCTGACTATAATAGGCATCCTGATGGTCACCTCAAAAGGTGCGGCGGGCGTTACCGGCAGCGGCTTTATTGTACTGGCTTCAACGCTTACTGCCATTAAGGTGATACCTGTTGAGGGTGTGGCGATCCTGTTGGGTGTGGACAGGTTCATGTCTGAAGCGAGGGCCATTACCAATATGATAGGCAACGGTATGGCAACAGTGGTAATTGCCAAAAGCGAAAAGGAATTTGATGAAGCAAAATATCGCGCAGCGATAGCTAATAAATAATAGATAAAACCATGAAAAGACTACTACCCATTGTACTACTGCTGCTAACAGCTCAAATGGCGCTGGCCCAGCAGGACGAATATGTAAAACCCGGTCAGGTTATTGAGAAGGGGAAAGCACCTGCGATGAAGTATAAATTACTTAGCACCAACGGCACCACCAAAACCTACATCGTTGTGCTGTACCGCGGTGACGACATACTATCGGGCATGACAGACTTTGCCGTGAAGGAGAACATTCAGTTTGCGCAGTTTAACGGCGTGGGTGCCATTAGCTCGGGCAGATTGGGAAGTTATGACCGCGATAAGCAGATGTACCATATCTACACCGTAAAGCAGCAGGCAGAGATAGTTTCCTTCGTTGGTAACATAGGCATATACAACGGCAAGCAAGTGGTGCATGTGCACATGAGCGTGAGCCAAAGCGATTTTACTGTGCGCGCCGGACATTTGTTTAACGGTATTGTATGGCCAACGCTCGAGATAATGGTGACCACCAGCCCAACCGCTGTTTACAAAGCCAAAGAGGATGAGAGCGGCTTTGTGCTGACAGACCCAACACTAACACACTAACGCTTTGCTCCGCTTGCGAGGGTGAAACAAATGGAACAAAGCGGAGCAAGATTTATCTACTAATTATCTTACTCGTCACCCTTCGGATCATCATCTAAATTCAATGTATATGATGGTTCTGAAGCATCATAAGCTTGTTTTAAAGCGTCTGATTCATCTTCTGTATTATCGGCTATCAATTCGTCATCATCAAAACCGTTGGAGTGAATATCCTGCTGACTGGTTTGCTCAACATCTTCGGGTTGTGAATCGTCCGGTAATAGTTGGTCGTCTGGTGTTATCATGGCGTGTTTTTATTTAGTTAACCTTATAAAGTTAGGCTTGTTTTAAATAAAAAATACTGACAGTTATCACTTATCAGCATTATTTGTTGCTATTACCTAATAAAAAAATAAAGAAAATATGCGATTACCAAACCGGCATGCAGAAAAGTTACGATAATTTTTGTCCGTGTTTTCAATACCGGGGGTTGAAAAGGTTGCATAATATATTTTATGGTTAAGAATATAGCAAGCGCATAAACTCCTGCTGCAATCAAAATAATTTTGTTTTCGGTATTGCGCATGAAGCTCTCGTATTGGTAAATGTAGGTAAGCCAATAAACAGCAAACGGAAGAATACCGCCCAAACTTATTGAAGCGACCTTAACTGCCATTTTCCCTTTATATAACAGCAAAGGAGTGGCTATTAAAAACAACACAGCCGAAGATATCAATGCCATCCACGTAAACACATCATTACAATCGTTAAAGGGAGCAAAAACCCACGTTACAACACTTTCCAAAAACACATAAGCACCCAACGCAAAATAAATAATGTAAAGCTTGATCATGGCCGATAAGGTTTTATTATTAATACCTTATACAAGCAAAAAGTAACCCCCACAAAAAAGAGGCGACCCAAACAGTCGCCTCCATCCAAACCTTTTACCTTTCAGCTTTCGCCTTTAAACTTTTACCTTAATTAAAACCTGCTGAAGCCACCGTCTAACACCAAATCTCCGCCCACCATAAACTTAGAGTCGTCTGATGCCAGGTACAGGTAGCCTTCGGCTATTTCTTCCACATTACCAATACGTTTAATCGGGGTCATTTCTGCCATATAAGCTTTCATACCGTCAACTTCTTCTGCACTGGCACCATTACGACCGAATATTGGTGTTTCAACGGGGCCGGGAGATAACACATTAACACGGATTTTCCTGTCGAGCAATGATTGTGATAAACTTCTGGCCAATGAAGTGGTTGCTGCCTTAGTAGCCGCGTAAACTGCTGCATCACCAAACGCTTTGTTGCTTACAGCCGATGAAGTAATGATAACCGAAGCACCATCATTCAGATAAGGCAAGGCCTTTTGTACCGAGAAGAACGCGCCTTTAAAATTAATGTCGCTTAACTGATCGAAAGTTTCCTCAGTAAGATCCGCCAACGGCGCACCGGCGTATACACCCGCGTTAACCACTAGTACGTCAATTTTACCCAAAGCTTCGGCTACTTTTTGATAGGCCGGAGCAATGCTTGCAACGTCAGATACGTCACTTATAAAACCGATAGCGCCCTCTCCTATTTCTGTTATGGCAGCATCAAGTGTTGTTTTGTTACGGCCGGTTATGGCCACTTTAGCGCCTTGCTGTGCATATAATTTGGCTGCCGCTAAACCTATACCGCTGTTACCACCGGTAACTACGGCAACTTTGTTTTCTAACTTTTTCATTTATTTATATATTTAAATTTTTCGATGTTTTATCAGACAATGTTCCCATTAAATCCGAAGCAAATATAAACACATTAAATTGATATATCGAAATATTTCGATTAATTATTTCAATTTTTTTTTAGTTGGCTAAAACGCCAAGAAATTTAATATAGGCATCCAGTACTTCTTTATTAACCCGGTAGCGCACATTACGGCCATCTTTCTCGGTAAGCAGCAGGTCTGCATCAACTAACTGACTAATGTGGTGAGATATGGTAGACTGCGCCAATTCAATGTTCTCCATCACGCACGAGCACTTTAGCCAGTTGTTCTCGGCCTGGCATTTAGCCATTTCCATTATTTTTAAGCGATATGGATCGCCTAATGCTTTTGATATCCGCTCTACTCTCTTTACATCCAGTTCCATAGTGCAAATTTATCGATTATTTTCGATTTATGAAAGAAGCCTGCTTTAACCAAAAAAATCGAAATTGAACATTCGAAATTCGATATACATAAATCCGAAATCGAAAATCCGAAATCCGACATCACATAATCCCTTCATCCGCAAAACTATAAAAGCCCTCATTCGTAAATATGATATGATCCAACACGTTGATCTCCAACATACGGCCGGCAGCTGTAATCTTTTTGGTAAGATCAATATCCAACTGACTTGGCCTTAAGGTACCGGATGGGTGATTATGACTTAGTATAATAGAAACAGCCTGGTGCTGCAAGGCTACACTAAAAATTATCTTTGGGTCGGCTACGGTACCGGTCAGCCCGCCTTTGCTTATTAGTTCTGCTGAGATCACCTTGCCGCCCTGGTTAAGCAGTATTATCCAAAACTCTTCATGGCCAAGGTCCATCAGGTGCCTGCGCATTACATTGTAACTATCCCTGCTGCTGTTTATCTTGTCGGGCTCTTTACTTTCGGTATCGTTACGCCGGCGACCGATTTCTAACGCGGCTATAATTGATATGGCTTTGGCTTCGCCGATGCCTTTAAAGCGGGATAATTCCGTTACCGATGCCTTGCCCAGCTTGTTCAGATCGTTACCATAATGATGAAGGATCCGTTTGCTTAGCTCAACTGCAGATTCTGTACGGCTGCCTGATCCAATCAGAATGGCTATTAGTTCAGCGTCCGTTAATGCCCTTCGGCCCTGGCTACTTAGCTTCTCGCGCGGGCGGTCCTCTTCGGCCCACGCTTTAATACTTATTTTTTCCTGGTAAGGTTCCACAAGTTCAAGGTACAAAAAAAGCGATGAGTTATACAACCCATCGCTTTCTAAACCCGAAAGTTTAAAATATGATTAGCTTAATCCGTTAACGAATTTAGTAAGCTTTGATTTATTGTTAGAAGCTTTATTCTTGTGAATAACGTTCTTTTTAGCTAAACGGTCAAGCATAGAGATCACTTTAGATAAAAGAGCACTTGCATCAGCTTTGCTGGTGGTGGTTCTTAATTTCTTGATAGCGTTTCTGGTGGTTTTTGCCTGATAACGATTACGCAGACGCTTCGCAGCGTTTGATCTGATCCTTTTTAATGATGATTTATGATTTGCCATTGTAGCTCTATTCTTTCTGTTCTTATTTAAGGACTGCAAATATATGACGTTTTAATTTAAAAACAAATGACTTTTTTAAATTAGTTTTAAAGATTGAAACTGCCTATTTTTCAGCATCAAACAACAACCAGCCTTAATGAAGTGCACTGCCCGACTTATTGCGGCATTACTGCTTATACTAACATGCTCCTCCTGGGGCTTTTTTGCGCATTACCGCATCAACCGGCTAGCTGTTTTTATTTTACCTAAGGCCATGGCAGGCTTCTACAGGGCCAATATTGGTTTTATAACCGATCATGCCATCAGCGCCGATAAACGCCGTTACGTAGACTCTACAGAAGCGCCGCACCACTTCCTGAATGCGGACCACTACGGCAAAAAGCCTTTTACCACAATACCCCGCCGCTGGACGGACGCTGCAAAGAAATTTTCGGCAGATACCTTGAATAAATACGGCACTGTGCCATGGGCCATCCAGTCGCAATATTACAGGTTGGTTGATGCCTTTAAGAAACACGATACTACGGCCATACTAACCGCGTCGGCTAATTTGGGGCATTATTTAGCTGATGCACATGTACCGCTGCATCTGCACAGCAATTATGATGGGCAACTCACCCACCAGAATGGAATACACGCACTTTGGGAAAGCCGTCTGCCTGAACTATTCGCGGCTAACTATAACTGTTACGCGGGCAAAGCGCGATATATTGAAAACCCGCTTACCGAGGCATTTAAGATCTGCCGCGTATCTTTTAGCGAAGCTGATTCTGTGCTGCGATTGGAACGGAAGCTTAATAGAACCTTCCCTGCCTTAAAAAAATACACCATGACCATCCGTGGCACGCGCAAGGTTAAAGACTACTCAGTGGCCTACAGCAGGGCCTATCAAAAGCTTTTGCGGGGCATGGTGCAACGCCGCATGCGGTCGGCAGTGTTGTCTGTTGGCAGTTACTGGTACTCGGCCTGGGTTGATGCAGGGCAGCCTGATCTGAATAAACTCATAGCAAAGCAATTAAGTGCTGCAGATCGTTTAAAAATTCAAAAAGAAGAAAGTATATTTAAGGCAGGAAAAATAGCACCATTCAACCTTAACTGATCATGCTAAGAACAAAAGCAGCCAAACTACATTCAGATTCCATTGCGTGGCGCAGCCATGAACCTTCCAGATTAGAAACGTTCAGCGATGCTGTTTTCGCATTCGCGCTAACGCTAATTATCGTTTCTATTGAAGTACCCAAAACCTTCGACGAGTTGTATGAGACAATGAAGGGCACTATCAGTTTCGCAATATGTTTTACCGTGCTTTTTCGTTTATGGAACCTGCAGAATATTTTCTTCAGACGGTTTGGTTTAAAGGATAATCTTACGCTTGTACTTAACGCTTTCCTGTTGTTTGTTGTACTGATATATGCATACCCTTTAAAATTTCTCTCCGTGTTCATTTTCGCCGATCAGGAAACTAAACATCTTATGATACGAACCGAACAGGTGAGAGAACTGATGCTTGTGTATGGCGCGGGCTTTTTGGTAATGCACCTGTTGTTCTATTTAATGTACCGGAATGCAAAAAAATTCGCGTCGCAAATAGGCCTTACCGCTCCGGAGTTGTTTGAAACCGCAACGCTGGCGGGAATCAATCTTATTTGCGTATTTGTATGTATTTTGTCTATGACGGTTACCTGTTTGGTACCAGCCCAATATTATGGTCTAAGTGGTTTTATGTATTTTTTGATACCGGTGGCTTATTCTACCTGGTTTAGTTACAGGGGCAAAAAAAAGCGGAAAACTTTCGGCAACGCGCCTACAGTAGAATAGTTACTTTTTTATCCGACTCTTTACACCAGCTACTATCGGCGGTATCAGCGATACCACAATAATACCGATGCCGATCAATGAAAAGTGTTCTTTAAAGAACTGCACGTTGCCCAAAATAAAACCTGCAAACAGGAATACCACTATCCAGGTTACCCCGCCGATGATGTTATACAATGAGTACCGCCCGAAAGGCATGTGGCCAACTCCGGCAACAAATGGGGCTATAGTGCGTATTATTGGCATAAAGCGGCTAAAAATTACCGCTTTGCCGCCATGCTTTTCAAAGAACGCATGTGTTTGGTTATAGTACTCCAGTTTAAGTATGCGATTGTTGGGTTTAAATACTTTATCGCCCAATATCTTACCCAGTGTATAATTAACTGTATTACCGCTTATAGCAGCCACAATCAATATCAGCGATAGCAAATAAATATCCAAACCTGTATTACCTCCTGCAATCAACGCTCCTGCGGCAAATAGCAATGAGTCGCCGGGCAGGAAAGGTGTTACCACAAAGCCGGTCTCAGCAAAAATTATAACAAATAATATAAGATATGTCCAACCCTGATACTGGCTGATTATGGTAGACAGATGCGTATCTATATGGAGAATAAAATCGATAAGTTGCTTGATGAGTTCCAAAGGCTTTGTATGTTTTGGGCAAAAATATAAATATATATGGTTAAAGCTTTATTTGTTAGCTATAACTCCCGCACCAAATGCGGCAGAATCTGTGCGCCCCGCCATTCCGTAAGCGTATATGGTTAACAACTTACCATCCTGTACGCTTACCCGGTTAATGGTAAATAACACGTTTGCAGGGATACCTGTCGGCGTTATTTTAAAATCATAGCTGCCCGGTGCCATCTCTATAAATTTTGATACCGTTTTATAGCCGCGGTTGGTAAACGCGGCAGTGCCATTGGCTGTAACGTCTAACCCCGTAGAACGTGGCGAGGCATTAATAAATCTTACTTTCCCCCGCCCCGGCGTACTGGTAGACGAAGTATCAGTGGTGAAAATCCCGGTAATAGATGAATCTGTCCGCAGGCCGGTAACAAACAAGGTGTATTTGGTATTAGCCCTTAGTATCGTATCCAGAGAAATTAAATTTGCGCTAGATACGGTTGCCAATGCCGACCGTATTTGCAATGGCGTATCAACCGAAGTCATAGAAAAATAGCCTGACGGGGTTGGATAGCTGTAAGTAGCATTTCTTTTATTAAAACCTACATACAGGTTTATGGGGCGCAGATCTGGACTGAGATTAACTACTTGAAACTGGATGTTTGCTCCAACCGGAAGAGCGTTATTTGCTTTACCACACGACATGATTCCTGATATTAAAAGCAGTCCTGCGAAACATACCCACAAATAGGTAGCTCCCTTAGATTTAATACGTAGTAACGCGGATCTCATTTTATCTGTTTAGTATCAATTTTACATCAAAAGCATTATCGCCTGTTCCGGTTACTGTACCCTTTGTAAACAGCGTATAAACTCGACTGTCGGCTAAAGTTAAATCGCCTGTTTTTAACGGAACCGGATTTCCTGTCTGATATATTTCGTAATGATTTTTACCGGCGTTCATCTTAACAAAATCAGTAGCCGATTTAAAGGTACGGTTAGTGTTGTTAAAATGACCGGAAATATTGATGTCAAAAGTCATTCCGGGCGAAGTGTTAACAAATCTGATCTCTATATCGTTACTTGCTAAAAATACATCCTTCGTTAAAAAAACGCGGTCGGCAGTGTTGCCTGCAATAAAAAACGAATAAATTTTACCGCTATCTAATTGCATAGGCAGATCTAACAACACATTTGGCGTACCATTCTTTTTTATCTGATACTGATGCGGGCCGGCTAAAACTTTCAGGTAACCCAATGAACCTCCCGGGTAAAAACTTGATGTATAATTAAAACGGGTTCCGTTCTGGAAAGTATTGAGTGTATCAGCAGTGGCATTAACAACATTCATAAGCGCCTCGTCACCTGGTTCAGGCGGCAGATCGGCATCCATTTTCTTGCATGAAAATAGCATACCTGCCAAAAGCGCGATCAATAATAATATGCTGGTTTTATTCCTCATTGGGCAGCCAATTGCTATTTAACTTACAATTGTGGCTTTTGTTATCTGGGTTCAACAAAAAAGTCCGGCTTTAACACCGGACTTAGATTTTGGATCTATAATTTAAGTTTACACTTAAGCATAACTATTAAGCATCACCGGCATAACCAGCATCAGCACATCTTCGTTCTCATCCCCTCCCTGCGGCAGTAATAAACCTGCCCTGTTTGGCGAAGACATTTCCAAAGATACTTCTTCTCCACTTAAATTTTTCAACATTTCTATCAAAAATCTGGCGTTAAAACCAATTTCCATATCGGTTCCTTCGTACTGGCAGTTTAAGCGCTCGTGCGCCTCATTAGCAAAGTCAATATCTTCTGATGATATATGTAACTCGCTGCCTGTTATCTTCAATCTTACCTGGTGGGTGGTTTTATTGGCGTAGATAGCAACGCGGCTTAATGAGCCTAAAAACGCCAAACGATCTATGCTTAGCTTGTTAGGATTGTTTTGTGGTATAACGGCTTCATAATCCGGGTAGCGCTCGTCTATAAGGCGGCAAACCAGGTTAATATTATTGAACTTGAAAAACGCGCTGGTACTGTTGTACTCTACGGATACATTCACATCATCTGACGGTAAAGCCGACTTTAACAAAGCCAATGCTTTTTTAGGCAGAATGAAAGATGTAACACTTTCTGCCTTTGCATCCAAACGGCGGTAACGTACCAGTTTGTGGGCATCAGTAGCAACAAAGGTTAAGTACTGCGGCGAAAGCTGGCAGTAAACACCTGTCATGGCCGGGCGCAGCTCGTCATTACTTACCGCGAAAATAGTTTTGTTAATAGCTTCTGATAAAACGGAAGCAGGCAGGTTTACTGATGATGCGTTCTCAACAACAGGTATCTTCGGGAAGTCCTCGCCGTTTTCGCCGCTTAGTTTATATTTACCGTCGCCGGCATTTATTTCAATAGCAAAAGTGTTATCATCAACAGAAAAAGCTATGGGCTGCTCAGGTAATGATTTCAAGGCATCCAGCAAAATGCGCGATGGGATGGCTATACGGCCATTCTCTTTAGCCTCCACTGTTAAAGTGGTAGTCATGCTGGTTTGCAGGTCGGTAGCCGAAATAGTTAAGTTTCCTTCCTTTATTTCGAACAAAAAGTTTTCCAATATGGGTAAAACCGTACTGCTGCTTAATGCCCCACTTACTGCCTGTAACTGCTTAAGCAAAGTTGATGTGGAAACTATAAATCTCATATATATAATTAATGATTAATTATCAAAAGTATAAAATTTAGCGAGCATACTTACGCCTGCGTAGATAATGTTGAAAAATAGCAAAGAGTAACACCAAAAGCAAGGGCGCAACTGTATTTAAAAGCTGCCAAAACATTTTTTCGCTTTTGACGCGGGCCCTGTCTAACAAGCGCAATTGAACCTCCTTATTACGCAGGTCGATCAAGCCTGAATCATCAGTTAAATAGTCTGCAATGTTCAATAAAAGGTTTTTATTACCAAAGGTCTGGCGCGTATAATGGTCGTACCCCAAAGGGAACGGCGAACCATCAGCGCTAACCTGGTTTTTAAAAATATCACCGTCGCTTAGCACCATCATTTTGGTAGGGACACTTTCGGCGGTAGTACTGATAGCCCCTACTCCTTCCGGCTGCGGGCGGTTTTTAAAGTTGGACGTAAACTTACCTTCCAGTAAAACACCTGTTATTTTGGGCTCGCTTTGGAAGGCTTTAGGATCTGGTTCCTGCTCAATGGCCTGCAACGATAACTGATGCGGGGTTTTTAGTTTTTTATTGTAGATGGATGATGTTAGCAGCACTGTTTTGCGCGTATCCTTTGTATCAAGCACGTCAATGGTTGAAGGGAACTCACTGTATATACCTTCCAGATTTTTAACTATTGGATGTTTGGACCACGGCACAAAAATCGGATAAAACAGCCAGGGCACCATTTGGATCTGCGCCTGCCCGCCAACCTTTCCGGTGCTAACGGGTATTTGCGCGCTGTTTATGTCGGCTATCAGATCGTAATTAATGCGAACGCCGTAAACAAACAACTGATCGTCAAGATTCAGTTGCCTCGGGAAAGCCATTTGCTCGCCGCCGTGACCACGCATGCTGTCCAGCTCGGCACTTACCTGGTCAATGGCCCACAGCACGCGGCCACCTCGCATTATATATTGGTCCAACTTAAATTTCTCCGCTTCGGTAAAGGGCTTTGCAGGCTTGGGTATTACCAGCATCTTAATATTCCGCAGGCTGTCAAAAGGGATGCTTTGCAGATCAACCCGGCCTACTAAAAAACCGTCAGACAAACTGGCCATCGCATCGTTCAGTTGAGCATCATTCAATTCATCATGCCCTATGGTAAAGCCGATTGCTGCTCTCCCGCCGCTGCTTACTTTTTTTATGGCTGATACAAAGGCGTACTCTAAATTTTGAATGGAGTTATTGATCACCTCATCAGCCGACAGACCCATTTCGCGTTGCTGATAAAGTAACTTAACCGGCACATTCCTGCCATTGCTTGACAGCATGGCGGCGGGAACAATTATCTGTTGGTTCATCCCATTTTCGGTAGGGACACCCAGGCTGGTTGGCTCAAGCCCCCAGGCTTGTAATTTCGATACAGTCTGCTCCTGCTGCTCTGCTGTTTGGCCCACCAGCGGATCAACAAACTCAAATTGTAGCTTGCTACCGCTGTAAGCCTGCAGGTCTGATAGCATATCGCGGGTTTCGCTCTGTAAACGCTTCATACCACCGGTCAGGTCGCCTTGCAGGTAAACGGTAACCTTTATATTGGCAGGTAGCTTGGTCAAAATGTCGCGACTGGTTTGAGAAATGGTATAACGTTTCTCTTTGGTAAAATCAATGCGGGTAAATGTGAATGCCGATATCAGCATAAGTACAACCAACCCAACCAATACTTGCGCCAGGGGTTCCTCGCGCAGGCTTTTTTGGCGTTGCCTCAACAATACAAACAGCGTAAGGCATAAAAAGAAACCTGTCAATACAATAAAGTAAACCAAGTCGCGGGTATCTAATACTCCCCGACTTATTGACGTATAATGCTGTGTGATACCCAGGCGCTGCACGCCTAAATTTTGCATCGAAAGCAAAGTGCTCAATGAATCAAAACCACTGTAAAAGAAGAAGCAGGTAAATACCGCGATGATAAAAGCGATGATCTGGTTGCCTGTAACTGCTGATGCAAACAAACCTATGGCTGCAAATGCGCTTCCCAACAAAAACAAACCTATGTAAGAGCCTATTACCGCGCCGGTATCAATATTGCCCTGTGGAGCGCCGAGCGTATAGACAGAGTAGTAGTAAACCAGTGTGGGCAGCAGCGCAAACAGCACGATAATTACCGCAGCAACGTACTTACCTAACACTATTTGCAAATGGGTTAGCGGCCGTGTTGCCAGCAATTCAAAAGTGCCTTCGCGACGCTCTTCGGCTATGGAGCGCATGGTTATGGCCGGCACCAGGAACATGAACAGGTAAGGAGCGGTATTGAATAGACTATCCAGTCCGGCGTAGCCGTAATCCAGGATGCTAGAATCAGGGAACACCCATAAAAAAAGCCCGAGCACTACTAAAAACACGCCTATAGTAAAATAGGCTACCAATGAACTTAAATAAGAAGTAATTTCTTTTTTGAGGATACTATACACAGCAATGCCTTGAACGCCGAAATTACAACAATATTTGCTCAAACAAAAAAGGCCCCCGGTTAAACCGAGGACCTTTTTATGTTTGCGTATGGCTACGCAAAAGTTTTAAAATTAGAAGCTGAAACCTAAACGGGCACCAATTTGGCCAACTGTACCATCTTTTGACCAAGCTTCATAACGAATGCCAAGATCCACTACATCGCTAAATTTGTAGCCGATACCAGGAGAATAAGCAAATGCAGTACCGCCGCCGCTTTGAGTAGAGAAAGCAGCACCTACTTGTGCCTCACCGTAGAAAGACTCGGCAAAGAAGTATTTGATACCGGCTTTTACCGGAACGAAACCCGCCGCAGGAATTTTAAAACCTGAAATAGATTTGCCCTGGAATGAACTGTAACCGGCAGAAATAGTAAAGTTAGTAGCTGTGGCGATTGGAAGATCATATTTTAATGAACCACCAATTACAAAGTTGAAGGCATTTGAAACGTCGCCAACAGGTAAACCTGCTTCAACGCCAACGCTAAATTTACCGCCATCTTGTGCGAAACTTGTTGCTGCTACACCTACAAATAATAAGGTTGCTAATAGAATTTTTTTCATGAATTGTTTTTTAAGGTTAATAAAAGTTGTGAATTGATATTAAGTTAGTACAAAGATAAAAATATTATCTAAATCATATTAATAAGCTATATATTTTGCAAATACGTTATCCTTATGCATTTCCTTTATTATACCCTTAAGACGCGGTCAGGTGCAATCTGTTACAATTTTCTTTTATTCATAGTGATTCCACGGTAACAACTCCGCGGCGTTATTCATGATAGCGTGTTTCACAAAATATATGAAACAAATGAAACGGCTGAAACGGGTAAAGTTTATAAAAGTCTATATATCAACAAATTACACTATTTAAATTTTTAAATATGAAACAAAATGAAACTACTTATTCGTCAGGAAATTTCGCTGTAGAATAGCTGCAAGTATGTGATTTAAAGCGAATTGAAAATAATTCAATTTTACGCTTTTCGTGAAACGCTTTTGAAACGGATATTGGGAACTTTCAGCTTACCAACTAAACCCCAACCTTGCAGCTACCTGACTAATCGTTCCTCCGCTACCCACCCAGCCCTCATATCGCACACCCAGATCAAACTTATTAATATTGCAAACCAGGCCCGGTGCATAAACAAAGCGTGTACTGCGCCTGCCGCGTATCTCAAATGCGGCACCTGTTTGGGCTTCTATAAATAGCGGGCCGGCAAGCCTGTGTTTTAACCCGATCTTTAAAGGTGTAAAAATTGTGGCGGGCGGCTTTATATTGGCACCCAGCAGCATACTTTTTGCAGATAGCGATGAGTAACCTATTGAAATGGTGATCAGATTCGCATCACCTATCGGGTTTTCTGCCTTTAATGATCCGCCAATAATCGAAGCAAAGTCCTCAGCCGATGCGCCTAGGGGTATACCTGCATCAACGCCAATGCTCATCCTGCCTTCTTCCTGAGCAAGACAGGTAAAAGCGGTAATTGCCAAAAGCAGTGTGGTAAAAAAATACTTTTTCATGCGTTTAGTTTGCAGAGCTAACCGCGTTATTCGTCAGCTTTACAAATACTTTCTCTAATGAATTTGTTTTGTGGGCAGCCAGCAGGCCATCCAAAGTATTGTTAGCTACAATCTTTCCCTTATTTATAATGATCACCGTGTCGCAAATAGCCTCAACCTCCTGCATAATATGGGTAGATATAATAACCGTTTTTGTTTTACCCAGATCGCGTATCAACTGCCTTATGCCGATGAGCTGATTAGGGTCAAGCCCTGAGGTTGGCTCGTCCAATATCAAAACCGGCGGATCATGCAAAATGGCCTGTGCCAGCCCTACCCGCTGCCTGTACCCTTTTGAAAGTTGCCCTATTTTTTTGTGTTGCTCATCGGCTAAACCGGTCAATTCAATAACCTCCGCAATGCGCTTAGCGGGTTGTTCAATATTGTGTATGTCCGCCACAAAAGCAAGTGCTTCCTTTACATACATGCCTGTATAAAGCGGATTATTCTCAGGGAGATAGCCAATATTGCTGCGCACCTGTAAAGATTGCTTATCCACGCTAAATCCGCAGATATCGGCACTGCCACTTGTTGGCGGCAAAAAGCAGGTTAGCATTTTCATGGTGGTCGATTTGCCTGCTCCATTGGGGCCCAAAAATCCAAGTACGCCTAAACCCGCGCTAAACGAAATATCATTAACCGCTTTTTGTGATCCGTAAATTTTTGTGAGTTCTTTTACCTCGACGTTCATTGTTCAAATTTAGGGATTCAGCAATTACAAAGCCTCTCTGCTTAAAATAAAAGTCAGCAGGTCATGTATCGGCTGCTTGATGATCTTGCCAACATGTACGCCGTTGGCTTTACAGAGCGCGGTAAGCTCGGGTGCAAAGGTGTAGGCTATTGATCCTACAAAATGGCATTTATGATCAAGATATTGGGGATACGATTTTATATTGGTCTCAATAAATTCTAAGAAGCCTTTTTTCAGCAGATCCTGGCCGTACTGCGTGCGCCTTATCACATTTAAAAACCTTGCGAATGATGCCAGGTAAGCGTTAGCGGCAGGTTTTTGATAAATGTTTTGCATCACAACTTCTTTACTAAGCTCATAAGTGTTTTCAAACAACGTATGTACCTCATAAGGCATCTCGCCATATAAAAAGTCGGTTATCAGCACTTTACCAAACCAATTGCCCGATCCCTCATCGCCCAAAATAAAACCCAGCCCATGCTTACCCGAATGGATATCCTCCCCATCAAAAAAAGAAATATTTGAGCCTGTGCCTAAAACACAGCAAAGCCCTTTCTCGTGCCCGCATGTGGCATACGCCGATGCAAGCAGATCGCTATCAACACTTATATATGCCTTAGGGAATAACTGGCTTAAAGCGTTGGATACGATCTCGTGCCTGTCGGGCCCTGAACACCCTGCACCAAAAAAATAGATCTCTGTAATCTTACTACTGTAGGCGAGCATATCAGCACCCCTGTCCTGTAAAATCTTAACTATTTCTTTCTCCGTTAAAAAATATGGATTCAGCCCCGGGGTACGAAACTCGACGGGGTCCTGGCCGGGTTGTTTAAGCAACCAATCTGTTTTTGATGATCCGCTATCCGCAACTAAGATCATGAAAGTTCTTCCAGTATTTTTTTAGTTAGTGGTTTGTGAAGAAATTGGGTGATGTATTTATTGGCAAGCGACCTACGAAGATCAGTAGGGTCAAGCGATGAAGACAGCATAAATACCTTTATACCATCCTTTGGAATGTTAAGCTTGTCGTATTCCTGCAAAAATTCAAAGCCATCCATAACAGGCATTCTCAGATCTAAAAATATTACATCGGGAATTACGGTACCGTCTCTTAACGACTCAATGGCTGCGGCCGACGACTGGCGAACTACTACACTACTTGCAAATTTGCAATTTTCCAAAAGCCTGCTCGTGACAAAATTATCAATGTAATTGTCATCAATGAGTAAGCAGGTTTTGTATGATCGGGTCATTTACTCATCAAAAATAACTTTTTATTTTATTATTGGATATTAATATTATTAGTTATTTGTTTTAAGCTTATTTCGGCACTTTTAGCCTGATACTCAGCCGCGTGAAAATTAACCTGCGCATTTATATAGTTTTCTTCGGCCTGACGCACTTCAAGCGGAGTGATGTTACCTAGTTTATACTTATCTAAAGTAATTTCAAGATTACGCCTGGCAATAGCTACGTTGGCCTGCCCCAATTTTATCAGATCAAGGCCCGATAAATAGTTAACATATAACGAATTGATCTGCGCATCAATACCCAACTTAACGTTTTTAGCCTGCAATGCCGAGTTTTCTACCTGTATTTTAGCGTTTGTTTCGCGGCGTTTTTGGTTAAATCCGTCAAAAATATTCATGCTGGCAGTAACCCCATAGGTTAAACCGCGGGCGTCGTTCGCCAAAAGCGCGCCGCTGGGCGATCTGCTGTTGGTAAAGTTATAACCCGTATTTAAACCAATAACCGGGTACCGTACGGCTTTAACCTGCTTCAGGTTTATCTCTGCAAGTTGCCTGGATATTTGCGACGATAAAATGCGCGGGTTTTGGGTAGCAGCGGCGGCAATTATATTACCAAGCACCAGCTTTTCATCAACTACAATGGTATCCGTTACCGAAAAATCAGCCTGCGGATCCCTGATCAATAGTTGGTTCAACTGTATTTTGGTGGCCTTAAACTGTTGCAGTTGCGACACATAATTAGCCGTATCTGTATTCACATTTACCTCAGCGTTTAATACTTCCAGACGGGAAACCGCACCTACAGAAAATTTATCCTGAGCAAATTTTAATTGCTGTTTTGATATCCCGATAGCGCCCCGCAACGACTTTAATACCTGGTTCTGATTAATTAAACTATAGTAAGTTGATATAACGTTGGTCAAAGTTTGCAACACCGTATCGCGCGATGTTATGCCGCTTAAGCGCTGTCGCACTTTCAAAGCATCATAATTGGCAAACATGGCAAAGCCATCAAAAATTGTCCAGTCCATAGCTACACCATAGTTATAGCTTTTACTGCGTACATTAACAAACTTGGTAGTGCCGGTTGTACGTGTTACAGTACTGTTTTGCACGCTGTTGTTATTGCTAAAATTACCTGTTAGCGAAGGTAAAAACCCGGCATTACCCAGTGTAACATTGTTTTGCGCTATGGTAGCATTATTTTGCGCCAGCTTTATGTTGTAATTATTCTGTAGTGCTGTGTCTAAAGCGTCCTTTAATGTAAGCAGGGGGGCGTTTTGCGCCCTTGCCGTAAAGGCCAATATAATACAGCAGAAAATTAAGCAGGCTATTTGTTTAAGTTTCATTAAAGATATTTCTTAGTGTTGTTCAACCAGTTTTACTTTTTTGCTTTTTTTGGTTTCCGGCCCAAATTCATCTTCGGCATCCGGGTCGCGGCGCACTTTTGATGCAATTAATACATACATGGTTGGTATTACATATAATGTTAATATCAGCGAGAACAGCATACCGCCTATAATAACTATACCCAATGATACACGGCTTTTTGCACCCGCACCTAAAGCCAATGCAATTGGCACTGAGCCTAAAACAACGGCGAGGCTGGTCATTAAAATGGGGCGTAAACGGGCAGTGGCAGCTTCAATAACAGCATCATATTTCTTCAGTCCGTGCTCCATACGCTGGTTAGCAAATTCAACTATCAAGATACCGTTCTTGGTGACCAAGCCAACAAGCGTGATGATACCTATCTGTCCGAATATATTCAGTGTCTGGTCAAACAGCCAAAGCGACAAATAAGCTCCCGCAACGGCCAACGGTACCGTAAACATTACGATGACGGGATCTTTAAAGCTTTCAAACTGCGCCGCAAGTACCAGGTATATCAATAACAATGCGAATATGAACGCGTACATAATATTTGAACCACTTTCGGCGAAATCCCTTGACGGGCCGCTAAGTTCAGTGCTGAACGTCTCGTCTAAAACTAATTTAGAGATCCGGTCCATTTCTTTTATACCATCGCCAATGGTATATCCCGGCGCAAGGCCCGCCTGTATGGTTGCTGCTTTAAAACGGTTAAAGTGCAGTATTGAGGGCGGAGTAGCGTCCTCATCAACCTTTACAACGTTATCTAATTGTATAAGCTGCCCGCGCGAATTACGCACATAAAGCGTTTTAAGATCCAGCGGTTGGTCTCTATTCACCCTATCGGCCTGCGCTATAACTTGATACTGTTTACCATTCATTAAGAAATAGCTTAAACGGCTGTTACTGTAATATAGCTGCAATGCCTGCGCTATATCAGCTACAGAAACGCCCAGGTCCCGGGCCCGTGCCCTATCAGTTGTAACTCTTAATTCTGGTTTAGTAAACTTCAAATTCACATCTGGTGTTACAAATACCGGGCTTTGGTTAACCTCTGCTAAAAATTCAGGAAGCACCGTCCGGATCTTTTCAAAATTCTGATTCTGCAATACGTATTGTATAGGCTGCGAGCTTCGGCCACCGCCGCCACCGCCACCTGCGCTTATGGTTTGTTCCTGCGCTACAATAGCCCTGGCGTCCGGATATTTTTGTAAAGCTTTAGTCAAAGCGTCGGCAATTTCTTGCTGGGTGCGCTTTCGTTTGTCCGGATCAACCAGCCCTATCATACCCATACCGCTGTTTACAGCACCGCCTCCACCACCGCCAAAGGCTACTATTTCAATATTCATGTTGGCTTCAGGCACAGAATCGGCTACCATGTTGGATACCTTATCCATGTAATCGGCCATAAACTCGTACGATGACCCTTCTGGGCCCGTTACCTGGTACCGCAGAAAACTACGGTCATCCAAAGGCGCAAGTTCTGACGGGATTGACCCATTCAGCGCCCACACGATGCCTAAAGAAGCCACCAAAATAACTACTGCTATCCATTTACGCTTCATAAAACCGGTAAGCGTTTCGGTGTAGGCATTGGTCATTTTTACGAAGAATGGCTCGGTGCGTTCGTAAAATTTAGATTTCTTTTGATTTTTACGTATAAACTTAACACTCAACATAGGTGTTAAAGAGAGTGACACGAAAGCCGATATCAGCACCGAACCTGCCACCACCACCGCAAACTCGCGGAACAAGCGGCCCGTGAAGCCCTGCAGGAACATTACCGGCAAGAACACCGCGGCAAGGGTAACTGATGTAGATATTACCGCGAAGAAAATCTCGCGCGATCCCTCGAACGCAGCCCGGCGCACTTCCATCCCTTCCTCTATCTTTTTATAGATGTTCTCCGTTACTACTATACCGTCATCCACCACTAAACCCGTTGCCAGCACTATACCTAACAACGTTAAAATGTTGATGGAAAAACCACATGCGTACATGATGAAGAACGTACCGATCAACGATACAGGTATATCAATAAGCGGACGGAAAGCAATCAGCCAATCGCGGAAGAAAAGGTAAATAATAATTACCACCAGTATAAACGATATAGCCAGCGTTTCTTCAACTTCCTTAATTGATTGCTGGATGAATTTGGTTTTATCAACCAATATCTTCACCTCTATATCCTCGGGCAGATCCTTTTTTAACTGGTCGAATCTTCTATAAAATTCTTTGGCTATTTCTACATAATTGGCACCAGGTTGGGGCACAACAGCCAATGCTACCTGCAAAGAACCCGACTCTTTAAAAGCAGTTTGCTCATTGGCCGAGCCCATTACCGCATAGCCTATATCACTTAAACGGATAACCCTATTGCTATCGGCACGTATTATAAGGTCGTTAAACTCTTTTTCGGTGGTCATTTTACCCACCGCCCTTATGCTCAATTCGGTTTTGTTACCTTCAATTTTACCAGCAGGCAACTCAACGTTCTCGCGACTAAGTGCTGTAGATATATCATTAGCAGCCAGGCCCAATGCGGTTAGCTTAGAAGGATCTATCCATAAACGCATAGCATACTGACGCGTGCCCTGGATATTGATGGCGCTTACACCAGGTATAGTTTGCAAGCCTTCCATCAATACGTTTTCGGCGTAATCATTTACCTGTGTAATGTTGCGCTTATTACTTTTTACCGATACTGTGATGATGTTATCAGCATTGGCATCGGCCTTGGTAACAACCGGCGGCGCGGTTATGTCCTGTGGCAACTGGCGTTGCGCCTGGCTCACTTTGTCGCGCACATCATTTGCGGCAGTTTCCAGGTCGGCATCCAGATCAAACTCAACGGTAATGTTACTGCTACCCACAGAACTGGTTGATGATATGTTGCGTATGCCCGGTACACCGTTAATGGCTTTCTCCAACGGCTCAGTTATCTGCGATTCAATTACATCAGAATTAGCGCCCGTATAAGTTGTACGCACGTTTATTATAGGCGGATCAACCGAAGGGAAATCGCGGATGCCTAAAAAATTATAGCCTATAATGCCAAATACCACTATAACAACAGACATAACTGTTGCAAGTACCGGCCTTTTTATGCTAACTGAGGATAAACTCATGCTATATTATTTAATTACTTTGATCAATTTTAACTGTGCCTTAGGGCGCATTTGCATAATGGCCGATACTATCACACTATCACCCGGTTTTAAGCCATCGGTAATTTGTATTTTGGTATCTGTACGCAGATCAGTAGTAACCGACCGTGGTACGGCTATGCCATTATCATAAATAAAAACCTTGTTGCCTTTAATATCAGGGGTAACTACCTCGGTAGGCAACATAATTGTTTTAGGAATTTGGTCGAGCGCAAGATTGATCTTGGCAAAGCTGCCTGCTTTAAGCAATCCCTTTGAATTAGATGCCTTTGCACGCACTGTAATGGTACGAGAGCTAACGTCAATAGACGGCTCAATAGCGTAAACTGTTGCCTTAAAATCATCGCGCGAGCTTACTACATTGAAACTTATTTTACTACCCTGCTTGATATATGCCAGATATTTTTCGGGTACGGAAAAAGTAACTTTAGCTGGGTCCAGGTTTACCAATGTAGCTATAGCTGTGTTTGGTGACAGGTAACCACCGGGGCTTACGCTGCGCAAACCTATAGTACCCGAAAACGGGGCACGCATTTCTGTTTTTGCTATCTGCGCCTTTATCATATCCGCCTGGGCCTGTAAGGTATTCAGACCGGTTAACGAAGTTTCATATTCTACCTGGCTTATTGCCTCTTTTTGCAGTAATTGTTTATTGCGGCTCTCATTTTGTTTAGCCAGCGCTATGTTATATGCATTTTGCTTAAGCGATGCTACCAGATCCTGATCGTTTACCTTAACAAGTAACTGACCTTTGTTTACGTGGCTGCCCTCAGTAAAATAAATACCTGTAATTCTGCCAGCAACCTCACTTATCAGGTTTACCTTCTCGTTAGCATCAATAGTGCCTGTTACATCAATGCTATTGCTGATGGTTGTATCCTTTACTATCATAACATTTACAGCAATCGGGCCGCCTCTTCTGCCACCACCAGAGCCACCCGGACCACCACCGCCAGGGCCACCACCACCGGGGCCGCCAGGACCACCGCCTCGCTTGCCTCCCGGACCACCACCGCCTGGGCCACCCGCTCCGCCACGTGCGCCGGGACCGCCCGGACCACCGGCTCCCGGGCCACCGGGACCTTTAGCATTCATAGCTGCTCTTTTCTGAGCCGCCTCGCTAAAAAACTTGTTATAAATTAAAAAGCCGATCACTGCGGCTATAACGATGTAAACAATATATCTGGTTTTCATATTTCCTATAAAGACGCTTAGGTTTTTTATCCCTCTGAAATTAAAGCTTTAATTTGGTATTCTTCAAAAAGTATAATCGGCCCGGTTGAATGGACCATCAAATATATTATAATATGGACAATTTTTATCTAAGATCCCTATTACTTGCGGCCGTTTTGCCGACTTTAATGATACTTGCAGAAGACGTTATCAACGTTTTGTATGCGTAAGTTGAAAAGTCAAAAGTAAATAGTTCAATTTCGAGATATTTGCTTGTATCAACCATGTTACAACAACTTAATC
>CBFGNU010000007.1:0-31149 GCA_965650195.1 uncultured Mucilaginibacter sp.
AATACAATTGCTTATACCAACCTGGCTTTAATCAAATCTACAGCTGTAAACCCAACAGATGGCAGTCTAAACTTTCTTGAAAAAGAAAGACCGTTGGTAGGGCAAGCTCCATATGTTATCAACGCCGGTTTGCAACATAGCTTCCTTGATAACAAATTTAACTTTAACGCCCTTTACAATAGGGTAGGACGTAAGCTATCTGTTGCCGCGGGTGCAGCTTATCAAGGAATTTGGGAAGTACCAAGAGACGTTGTGGACTTACAATTGGGCATGAAAGTAATGAAAAACAAGGGCGAGTTGAAGTTTAATGCAGGTGACATATTAAATCAGCGTGTTACTTTTTACTACGACTTGAACAAAAATAAAAAGTACGACGCCGGCGACTTCACCCAAAGCAGCTTTAAACCAGGTAGCAACTTCTCATTATCCTTCAATTACACTTTTTAGTATTAATGCAAGGTTAACAAATGGGCTGCATATTTAATGTAGAGATAAAATTGAAGTAACCTTAAGTTCAAGCTTGAAGTGTTCTTTTGAGCATAAATTAACGTAATCATAACGAAGAAAAACACATGAAAAAAATTGCACTATTTGCGGCACTTAGCTTAAGCTTATATTTAGGAAGCTGTTCAAAAAGCTCTGTAGATCCCGGCGATATTAATCCACCTACAGTTATTGACGGTAATGTAGTTACCGTATCGACTGATATCACGACCAATACTACCTGGACCGCTGATAAAATTTATCTGTTAAAAAACAAGGTATATGTAACGGGTAACGTTACTTTAACTATACAGCCGGGCACTATAATTAAAGGCGACAAAGTAACTGCTGCCGCACTGATCATAACCCGTGGTTCAAAAATTGAAGCGGTGGGTACTGCAGATAAACCTATTGTATTTACATCAAACGTTGCTGCCGGTGGTCGGTCGCAAGGCGATTGGGGTGGCCTGGTATTGTTAGGCAGCGCGCCAAACAACTTAGGTAGTGCTGTACCTATTGAAGGTATATCAGATGCTACCGATAAAGCTAAACACGGCGGTAGCAATGCTGCTGATAACTCAGGCACTTTAAAATATGTACGTATTGAGTATGCAGGTATTCCATTGGGTGCTGATAATGAGCTTAACGGCTTAACTTTTGGTAGCGTTGGTTCTGGTACCACTATCGATTATGTATCTGTTTATCGCTCAGGCGACGACGCTTACGAATGGTTTGGTGGCAATGTTAATGCGAAACACCTAGTAGCTATTGATACGTGGGATGATGATTTTGATACAGATAACGGTTGGGCCGGTAAAATACAGTTTGCTGTAGCGCAGCGTTTAGCCGCTACTGCAGACGTATCTGGTTCAAACGGTTTCGAATCTGACAACTTAAACACCGGGACAAATGTTACTCCTCAAACCAGTGGCGTGTTTTCAAACGTAACGATATTGGGCCCTAAAGAAACTTCATCTTTTAGCTCAATCAATGCTAACTTCCAGCATGCTGCCCAAATTCGTCGTAACTCAGCTATTAGCATATTCAACTCTGTATTTGCAGGTTATACTGAAGGTGTTTTCTATGATGATGCTCTGCCGGCAGGTTCGTCTGAAAATTCATCGGGTAACTACTTCGCGGGCCGTTCAGTATTTGCTAACAACATTATAGCAGGAAGCAATGGCAAATCAAACCAAATAAAAGCGTCAAATACAACCGTTTTAGCAACGCTTACTGCAGCGCTTAGCTTAAACAACTCGTTTATTCCCGGTTCATACGGTGGCGATATCTATACCGATCCTTACAAGTTTGCTACTGACCTGGCTCCTGCTGCAAGAGCCGGTGTACCTAACTTTACTCAAAAAGCAGGTTCTGTTGCATTAACAGGTGCCTTGTTTACAGATGCTAAATTGGGCGGTGGTTTCTTTGAAACTGTAGCTTATAAAGGCGCTTTTGATGGTACTACAGATTGGACTCAAGGTTGGGTTGCTTATAATCCTCAGCAACTTCCTTACACCACTCCTGGTGCTGTAAAATAAATTAAACATACCCTTATCATATAACAAAAAAGGCCTGCTCATTGAGCGGGCCTTTTTTGTTATATTTTTAACTATAAGGGCTATTTCACCAAGTATGTAAATACCTGCCTGCCCAACTGCCCCCCTTTGTAATCCACACCTTCGACAACTACACGGTAGGTACCGGGACTGTCTGCATTAAAAAATTCAAGGGTAGCGCTGCCATTAACGTCAGTATCAATAAAAGGTGTCCAACTGATGGTTGACCGGTAATCATTCTTTCGTTTTTCAGCTTGAGAAACGTCATATTTTGGCGAATAAAATTGCTTTGCCTTATAATATCCTTTTGGGGCATATCCGCTTATCACGCCCGGAAACTCTAAGGGATACCCCGTTTCCTGGTCACCACGTTTTGTTGTTACCAATAGCATTCCGCTACCGGCGCGACTGCCGTAAGCTGTTAATAATTGCCCTGACCGTAAAACCTCTATAGAAGAAATGCTTTCTATTGGAACAGTACTTATATCGCGGCCAAAAAAACCGTCAATTACTACCTGCATGGGTGGGGCCGGCACTTGTGTTGTAGTCAAGTTGCCCTTATCATCGAGTTCAACACGCTCCTCAATCTTCGACGCTACTCTTGTAGAATAGAAACCGTCGTTGCCATTTCCGTCGGGCTTAACGTATACACCGGCAATAATTCCGTTTAAACGGGTAAATATTGTGCTGCCACCCAGCTTTCCTATTTCTTCGCCGGTTATCACCTGGTTGGCCACCCCCTTGCCATTGTAATTATTTGAATATTTAACGGCTTTATCTACTTCTTTTTGGCGTGCGGTGCGTGTGTCTTTTACTTCAATTTGCTGCAGCATCACCGAATGACCGGAGGAAAATGGATCCTCGTCAAATTGTTTTTTACTATTTTGTAAGAAATTTTCGAGGCCATCTGACAGGTTAACTGCAACGTCGCTCTCGTTCCTGTTCTGGCTTCTAACAAGAGGTGGGGTATCCATCTGTATGATTAAATTGTCATCACCCTTACCAACTGCCCTAATGGTAAACAAGGTGCTGTCAGCAAAACCAATTTCAAAAACAAACCGCCCGTTCTTATCTGTAAGGGTATCCAACACAAAGGCCCCTTTTTGAAAGTTAGTTATAGTAACGCGGGCATTAGGTATAGGTTTTCCATGGCGTTTTACAATGCCTGAAATAGCGATATCTCTTTCCGGCTGATATGTGATCTCATTTGAAGCAGATGGTGCTAAAAACGATCTCCATGCAAAACGATGGTAGCCTTGGGTAAGCATTAAAACATCAAGCTCCTGTGCTTTTTTGGCATCAGCGTTAGTAAAGTAGTAATTCGGTTGTTCTATGTATCCTTTTAAATCAGATGTAAGCAATACGCTTGATAAAATTGTGGTTTCGGCACTTTCATTAACCGGCGCAACCGACTGGTTAATAACTGCTGCAGAAAAATTACCTTTAACAGGTTGCCCTGCCTTATCCTTCGCATTTAATTTCAGCTGCACTTTTTCTCTAATGCCATAAGCAGCTTTGTCTGTACCGATAGTAAGTTTAAGTTGATCGTTATTTTGGATAAAGACCAGGCGCTCAATTAATGGCTCACCCGCTTGTGTAAATAGCGTGAATTGAACCACGCCGGTTGGCAGCTTATCTTTGGGTATTATAGCAGTAATACCTGAAGCGCCGGGTTTGTTACGTGCCTCAAAATACACATCGCCACCACCCTGGGCAATTAATGAAAGGGCATTAGTCGTACCTTCAGAGCCCTTAACCTGTATGAACAAATTTTGCGGGTTACTGTTATTAATTTCCATAACATAACCTCTATCCAAAATTTTAGGTAACATGTAAGTACTTTCGCTACCGGCAATAATTATTTTAGCTTTATAAGTTGTTCCGGCTTTAGGTGTAAATAGAAAGGTGCCCATTCCCAAATGGGTACTGGCGAATTTTGTCACCTCAACATTATTATTGTCAAGCAATGTACCGCCAATATCTATCCCTAAACCGTCGGCTCCAACAGCTTTAAAGGCAACTTTTGATTGTAGGCCTGCTACCAAATTGCCGCCCTCCGGAAAAAATTGAACATCAACATCGGCAGAGGCCGCTTTTATTGGTATTTTCTTCTCTACTTTTTCGCTTTGTCCCAGGGCAATTTCAGTAGTTAACATTCCGTCATTCACTGTGGCCGCGTCGGGGTTGTTAAAAGCGAACTTCATTTCGCCTTTTCCGTCAGTCACTCCCTTGCCACTCGCTACGCGCTGCCCGGCTAAATCAACCTCATATTTAACTTCTCTGTTAGCGTATGGTTTTTGGTCGATATTTGTGTAGACGATAGTAACCTTTACATTTTGTTTGCCCTGCTCAACCGAGTAATTGTAGGTGGTTTTGGTAAAAACTTTGTTGGTTCGGGCATTAACTATATTGAAGGTTTTATCAAAAAAATAATCATTGCTGTTATTGCGCATCCAGGTAGTATATGCCCTTAAGCGATAACTGCCTTCGGTTAAAGTATCGGGCAAAGCAATATCCCCACTGGTAAATCCTAATGTTAGAGGTAGTTTTAAACCTTTTATTATGGTATTATTTGCGTTGATAAGATCAACATGCAGTACATTACTTATCAAACTAAGATGATGCTGCTGCCCTGCTAAAATATACCCTTTAAACCAAATGGTATCTCCCGAAGCGTAGTATGGTTTATCTGTATGCAGATAAGCTTTTTCAAATGGTTGATCTGCAGCCTGTTTTTGCAGCTTTGATAAGGCTTGTTCTAATGTTGCAGTTTGCCCCAAGGAAAAAAGTGGGGAGCCTAAAAACAGGCACAGGTATAGTATGTGTTTATATTTGTACATGACAGGAATGTAGTTGGTCTATGTAAATATAAGTTTATTGCCTTAAATGCAATAAATTGACCATCAGCAAAATGCTACATCGTTGTAGTAGAATTGTTAGGCAGCGCCTCTATTATATTTGTGCTTATAATCAATAGGAGAGAGGCCGGTTATCTTTTTAAAAACTGTTCTGAAGGTCTTAATATCCAGATATCCAATATCGTACATTACCTCGTTTACGTTTTTTCGGGTGTTCTCCAGCTCTTTTTTGGCCGCCTCAATTTTAACGCGTTGTATGTATTCGGCAGGTGTGTTGTTGGTTGCTTTTTTAAATCTGCGTGCAAAGTGTCGCGTACCAATAGCGAAGCGAGATGCCAGCTCATCAACAGATATTTTTTCTGTGATGTTTTGTTCAATAAATTCCTGCGCTTTTTTTATGGGTTCGTCCTCATGCTTTTTTTGCCCGTTAAACATAATAAAAGGCGACTGGCTCTTGCGGTCTATCTCTATAGCGAAGAATTTACTTGCCCGGATAGACATTTCGCGCCCGGAATATTTTTCTATTAGGTGCAGCAGCAGGTTCCAGTAAGATGCTGCGCCTCCACTTGAATATAAGCCATCAACTTCAGTAATTATACTACCATCAGTAAGCGTTACATCCGGAAACATCGCTCTAAACTCGTTGGCAAACAGCCAGTGCGTGGAGCATTCTTTACCATTTAAAAGGCCGGTAGCCGCCAACAGAAAAGCACCCAGGCATAATGATACCACCTCAGCGCCTTGTTTTTGCTGTTCAACTATCCAGGGTATAAAATCTTTATTCATTTCAACAGCTGCCGCCATATTACCCGAGAGGGCCGGAATAATAATGATATCTGTTTTTGAAACGTCTTTACAAAGGCGATCTGTGTTTACAGAAAACACACCGTCATTTAGTGGCACATGTTTGTCAAGTCCCACCAATTCGATAATAAAGGCGGGTTCCCGGCCAATATCTTTCAGAAACAGGTTAATCGTACTGAACATATAGCGCGGATCAACAATTGCCGCGGGGACGGCTTCATAAGGCACTAAAATAGAGATGTGTTTCATACGGGTTTTTTGCTGTTGGTATACCAAATTTAACAAATAAGTTTACACAAATACACTAAGCTGGTTGCATTAAGTCGTAATCGCATCCTTAATTTGTCGCATTTACCCATTACTTCCCTGCTGTTAAGCACGGTACTTTTGTAACGTACAATATTTAAAACTAAAGCGATGAAAACAAAAACCGTTAAAATTTTATACTGGGTGTTTACCATCCTGTTTGCCTTTATGATGTTGGGTTCGGCCATTCCTGATATTTTGGTTATGCCATTAGCTGTTGAGGGAATGCACAATGGCTTGGGCTATCCTGTTTATTTTATACCATTTATAGGCACTGCGAAAGCGCTTGGTGTCATAGCTATTTTAATACCAGGCTTTCCGCGTATTAAAGAGTGGGCATATGCAGGCTTGATGTTTGACCTGATAGGCGCAACGTATTCAATAATGATGGCTCCAAAGGCTGATAGTCCGTGGTACGTTATGCTAGTTCCTTTAACAGCCGCGGTACTGGCATATATCTTCTACCGTAAACAATTGAAGGCATCAGCCGCATAAATACCGCCAATTATGCGAAAACTGATAGCATCTGTTAATGTTACGTTGGACGGCTTTATGGCAGGGCCTAACTGCGAGCTGGATTGGCATTTTAGCCGATGGACAGCGGAAATGGCCGAAGTGCAAAGTAAGCAATTAAGCTGTGCCGACACCATATTGTTGGGGCGGGTAACCTATAATGCCATGGGGGCTTATTGGTCTGCAGCGCGGTCTAATCTTTCTTTTCCACGCGAAGACCTGGCATTTGTTGATTTAATGAACAGCCGGCAGAAGGTGGTATTTTCGCGTACGTTAACACAATTAAATTGGGAGAACTCAATACGGTTAAGCGGTAATTTAGGTAGTGAAATATATAGGCTAAAAAAATCGGAAGGGAATGACATCATCATTTATGGTAGCAGCAAGCTGATTGGCGGCCTTATTAAATTAGGTGTCATAGATGAGTATATACTGTGGGTACATCCCGTGATCTTAGGAACAGGCAAATCGCTGTTTGGTAAGATGAAGGAGCCAGCTGCTATGCAGCTTGCTAAAGTGCAGCAATTTAATAGCGGTGTTGTGTTATTGCAGTATAATAAAGAATAAAATGTTGTTTTGCTTGAAACCCTTTTTTGATTGGTTTTGTTATTTAAGAAAACAAAGGTTATGAAAATTGGGGCAAGATTACAGCGGTTATTAGACAAGGTATATCCGCCTGATACAAAACTTGAATTTCAGTTGGATAGAACCGATGTTGTATTTAAAACGGATGGAGAGGGTAGGCCCGTGTTGTTGTTTGTAGGTCGTAAGGATGAAAACGGGAACGTAAAGGGCGAACGCTTTGCACGCACTTTAAAAACGTTGCCTAACGGGATGTTTAAGGATCACTGGGAAAATAAAGGAAAAGCAACCTAAGCCATTTATTTTGTGGTACAAATAGCAACCGTAGCTTTCGCAGCCGTGCTTTGTGTGTTGCCCGCTTTCGAATCATTACCACATTTGCCCAGTAAGGTATAGATTATAATAAATATCACGATAGTTGAGAGGCATCCGCCCCCCAACTTTTTAGCGCCCCAGGCTGCAATTATACCTCTAAAGAAGTTATTCATCGTGCCTGGTTCTCGGTAAAGTTTTGCTTTAAATTATCTACTGTTTGGGTTGCAAACTGTTTGGCTTCATTCATCCAATCGGGAGCGTTATTGGTAAGGTCATCTAAAATGCTTGTCCCGTCTTCTCTTTTTTTGGTGATATAATTAACACCATATACTACTGCCGCGCCTACCAAGGCTAATTTTATAATGTTCATAACGTTTATGTTTTTAATAAGAACAGATTTTGGCAGATTAGGTTTTGGCGGAAATGATAAATAAAAAAAGCCGCGCTTAGCGGCTTTTTTTGTGCTCCCGACGAGATTCGAACTCATATCGATGGTACCGGAAACCATAATTCTATCCGTTGAACTACGGGAGCAATCAGGGGCAAATATATTAAAATTAGCTGTGTTTTTATTTCTTAACCTACATCAAGTGCTACCTTTAAAATGCAAGGTAAATTTGTGGTGTAATAATTAAAGAACAATCACCATAAAATAAAAACATCATGAAAAATACTATAAACGGCATTCACCACATAACTGCTATTGCTGGCAATGCCAAACGTAATTTTGATTTCTACACCAAGGTTTTAGGTTTACGCATGGTTAAAAAAACCGTGAACTTTGATGACCCTGAAACCTACCACTTTTACTACGGCGACGAGTATGGTACCCCAGGCACAATACTTACATTCTTCCCCTGGGCCAATATTATGCAGGGCAGGCGCGGCGCAAGGCAGGCAACCGAGATTGGTTACGCTGTACCCACCGGCAGCCTCGATTTTTGGCAACAGCGGTTTGAGACCCACAACGTGATCTATAACAAGGTAGCCGAGAAGTTTGGCGAGAAATATCTTACTTTTTTAGATCCGGATGGTTTAAAGTTAGAGTTGATCGAAGCTAAGACCGATGACAACCGCAAAGGTTGGGAAACCGACGAGATCAAGGCAGAGCATGCTTTGAAAGGGTTTTACAATATCACCATAACTACCAATAAAATACAGCCTACTGCCGATATTTTAACCAAGGTTTTCGGTTACCGCTTGTTGGAGCAAAATGTTAACCGCTACAGGTTTATAACCGATGCGATTGATACTGCCAACATTGTAGATCTGGTTGAGGTAGCCGGCGAAGTTGCCGGGCATGTTGCGGGAGGTAGTGTACACCACGTAGCCTTTAGGGTTGAGAATGAGGAAGTATTAATGCAGTTTAGGGATAAGATAGTAGCTTTGGGTTTGCACATTACAGAGAAGATAGACCGTAACTACTTCTATTCACTGTACTTCCGCGAACCGGGCGGTGTGTTGTTTGAGATAGCTACCGACAACCCCGGCTTTGACGTGGATGAGCCTGTTGCCGAGTTAGGCAGCCATTTGAAACTGCCTGCACAATACGAGTCGCGCAGGGATGAGATTGAAGCCGTATTACCAAAATGAGATTGAGATGTACACACACGATAATAAATACATAAGCGCCGGTACGCCGGCGCAGCAAGCTAAAGTCGCCCTTGTTATGCTGCATGGCAGGGGCGGCAGCGCCGCTGATATCATCAGGTTGGCAAAGCTGTTTAATTTAACCGATGCAGCTATTTACGCGCCGCAGGCAACCAATAGCAGCTGGTACCCATACAGCTTTATGGTACCCGAAGAGCAAAACCAACCTGCTCTTGATTCGGCGTTGCAGAGTATTGACCATTTGGTTAAGCAGATTGAAGCGGATGGGATAAGTGCTGATAGGATCTACTTCCTGGGCTTCTCGCAGGGGGCGTGTTTAACGCTGGAGTATGTTGGCAGAAACGCTAAGCGTTACGGTGGCGCGGTTGCTTTTACCGGGGGACTGATAGGGCAGGAGCTGATCACAACACGCTACCAGGGTGATTTTAGCGGTACCCCTATATTAATAACCACCGGCGACCACGACCCGCATGTGCCGCTAAACAGGGTAGAAGAATCAGCTGAGATATTGAAGAGCTTGGGTGCTGAGGTTACATTGCAGGTTTATCCCGGTAAGCCCCACAGCATATCGCCGGATGAGATAGAATTGGCAACGGAATTGGTGTTTAATTAAAAAGCAGGTGTTGCAGAAAAATATAGCAACAGATGCAACACTTGCAACAGTTGTTTTATGTAAATAGCTGATTTATAAACTATTACTGTTTTGCCTGCAACACTTTGCAACAGACTTATTCGTGAGAAAAATTAGCTGTAAATCAGACATAAATATTTAATTATCAATTAATTGGAAATTGAAAAAAAAGTGTTGCATGTTTTGCAACACTTTTTTGATTAAAAGCTCTACTTTGATTGCCCTTTATTACAACTGCCCGCTAATAGCTATATTGCTTCTTTAACCATATAGCATTAATGTTAACCGATATCATTTTAAAAAGCATTGGCAGGCACATCAACCTTACTGACGAGGAGCAGGCCTATTTCATCAGTTTACTGCATCCAAAGCAGTTAAACCGCAAGCAATTTTTACTAAAAGAGGGCGAAGTTTGCAAGTATTCGGCTTTTGTAATAGGCGGTTGTTTGCGGGGTTATACTCTTGACGAGCATGGGCAGGAACACGTTTTAAACTTTGCCCCGGTAGGCTGGTGGATAGCTGATATGTACAGCCTGATAAGTCAGCGGCCGGGCACTTTATATATTGAGGCACCGGAACCATCTGAGGTGTTATTGCTATCTAAAATAAAGCAAGACCTGCTCTTCCATGAAATACCCAAATTTGAACGTTTTTTCAGGATCATAACAGAAAATTCGTTGGTTGCATATCAGCAGCGACTGATGGATAATTTGAGTTTACCTGCCGAAGAACGGTACAATAATTTTTGCAAACGTTATCCAACATTGATAAATAATCTCCCTAAAAAGGATATTGCATCCTATATAGGCGTTACACCTGAGTTTTTTAGCAGGATGATGGGGAGGATGGTGAAAGGTAAAAGCTGAAAGGTAAAAGTTGTCATTGCGAGGTACGAAGCAATCGCGGACTTCGCATGGCCGATTTGCATACTTGCGATTGCTTCGTACCTCGCAATGACAAATAGATTTAACAAAAGAGCGATGGATTGTCAAACCCATCGCTCTTTATTTATATCTGTATAATATTGATTTAAACCAGCTTCAACATAACTTTCTTTCCTGTTTTAACCGCTTCGTAAACCGCATCAATTATTTTAGCGTCTTTTACCGCTTCTTCGCCGTCAACAGGTACAATTGGGGTTTTACCTTCTAAAAATATACCGGCCATTTCGTCCATCTGTACGGTTTGTTGCATAGGTGGCGATACGGCTTTTAATTCGCCTTTGCTTGTTTTACCTTTTAACGGGCCGTAGCCATTTGCAGGCTGTAATTCCGCGTAGCCTCTTTCGCCTATCAGCAAAAAGCGGTCAACATTATTCATAGCATAGGTTGAAAGACATGATGCAATAGCACCGCTCGGGAAACCCATTTGGAACATTATAGATTCGTCAATTCCCGGTTTAAATTTAACCGGATCGGTCTTTACTTCCTGCGCGGTAACCCATATCGGTTCTTCGCCCACCATATAACGTGCGCCGTTTACCGCGTAAATTCCAATATCCATCATTGAACCACCGCCTGATTTGACCGGATCTAAACGCCATTGGTTAGGGTCGCCTGATTTGAAACCACCATTGCCGGTAAATTATTTTACCAAAGTCGCCTGCATTGCGCATGGCAATTATTTCCAGGTTTTTTGGTTCAAAGTGCATGCGGTAACCTACCAGCAATTTAACACCGGCTTTTTTGCAGCCATCAACTATTTCCTGTGCTTCTTTGCCGTTCAGGCCAAGTGGCTTTTCGCTAATTATATGCTTGCCGGTTTTTGCTGCCCTTAGTACATAAGGTTTATGCAAAAAGTTAGGCACAATTACGTATATGCAATCTATATCGGGGTTGTTCTTTATATCTTCAAAATTCTCATAATTGTAAACGTTCTTATCAGGTATACCATATTTGGTTTGCCAGTCTTTAACCTTGGCCGGCGAACCGCTGATAACACCAACCAGTTTGGCCTTTGTGCTTGTTACAAGCGCACGGGCAACAATATTGCCGTAGACACCTATGCCCATTATCGCTACGCGTAAAACCGGGCCATCATAAGGCGTATTGCTTATTTCGGGTTTGCCTTTTGCCCAACCGGTTACGGGGGCTAAATTTATAGCAAGGGCCGACAGGCCAAGCTTCTGTAAGAAATTTCTGCGAGAGTCCATAGATCGAATTTAAAATTGGTAATCAATTATACAAATAATGGTTCAAAAAAGGAAACACTATCCTTTTTATTAGTTGGCGTGGCTAATTGTGGTTTGATGCGTAGTTGTTATTTGCTGCGATGTTCTATCGAAACATAATTGCATTAAAACAAAAAGGGCCAACCTGATTTTACTCAGATCGGCCCTTTTATTATTGGTTAACACAATAACGTGTTAACAGGTATATTATTCAAAGTAAGGCACGCCTTGAACAGCGTATTTTTTCATTCCTTCTTGATTAACATCAACACCAATACCCGGTTTGTCAGATACAGTCATGAAGCCTTTTTCAATGAATGGTTTGTCGTAAATAACCATGTCTTTCCATTCTTGATCAGTATCGCTTTTTGTTTGCCACTCTAATATCTGGAAGTTAGGCACGGCAGCACAAACATGTGCAGAAGCCATAGCACCAACCATGGTACCCACCATGTGCGGAGAGAATGGTGTATAGTAAGCGTTAGCTAAAGCAGCAATACGCTGACCTTCGCCTAAGCCACCGCATTTTTGCAGGTCGGGCATAATAATATCAACCATAGCTTCAGATAGCAAACGTGTAAAGCCATAAGTAAGGTAAACGTTCTCGCCACAGCAAATAGGAGTACTGGTTTCGTTGCTGATGGTTTTATATACTTCAGGGTTATCTGCAGGGATAGGTTCTTCTAACCACATCAGGTTGTAAGGCTCTAACGCTTTAGCAGCTTTACGCGCGGTAGGCGCATCATAACGGCCGTGCATATCGCAGCAAATATCAATTTTATTACCTACTTGTTTCCTGGCAGCAGCTACAGAGTTAACCATTCTATCAATTTCCATTTGGCTGGCGGTCCAGTTAGTACGGTCCCATTTATTGGGGTCATTGGCCTCATCAAGGTCAAATTTAATAGCGGTGTAACCACGATTAACCACATCTTGTGCTGCTTTAGCAAAAGACTCAGGCGTTTTGCCACCTACTGCATAAAACTCGGTATCGCAGTAAACGCGCACTTTATCGCGGAATTTACCACCCATTAATTGCCATATAGGTAAACCTAAAGCTTTACCTGTTAAATCCCACAAAGCACATTCAAGTGCTGTTAAAGTAGCAACATAAGTACCGGCTTGGGCACCACCAAAAACACCACCTTTACGAATTTGTTCGAAAATTACATTTGGTCTTAACGGGTTTTGAGTTCTGGTTAAGCTACCGGCCATACGTTTTAGCAAATAATAGCTGCCTGCGCTGGCATCTACAGATTCGCCCCAGCCTACAATGCCCTGGTTAGTTTCTAATTTTACGAACATACCGCCCATTCTGGTGTAAGCAACTTTAACTGCGGTTATTCTAAGGTCAGAAGGTGCTGACATCATAGAGGTTCTTTCTTTGGCGTCCTCTAAGCCTTTTCCAAAAGTTTGGATCAATGGCGTTGAGGCTAAAGCAGCGGCACCTACACCGGCTTTAGTTAAGAATGAACGCCTATTTTGTTGTGTTGACATGATTAATTTATTTTAATTAGTGTTTGTTGGTTACAATTTAGTGTACGTTAGCTACTTCACTGGCAGCAATTATTTCGTCAACCTGAGCTTTTGCAACAGGTAATTTTATTTTTTTGTCTTTAGCGGCTGCCTTTAACCATGCCAAATAATCAGCCCTGATAGCAGGTGGCCAGCCGGCGTCCATTTGCCCGGCGGTATATTTGCCTTCAGCAGTACGTATATGAGCGAACATATCTTCCAGGCGAGTCCTTTCTGAAGCTTTAACAACTTGTTCTGCCAAATGCGGCGGAATGAAAATAACAACTCCTTGTTTGCCCAGAACTATATCGCCCGGCATAACAGTAACCTGGCGGATACGGGTAGGTTTGTTAAAGCTCAGGATCATGGTGTTTTGATCGCTGCCCGGGTTGTGGAAAGATGGGGTATAGCTATCAATATATGATGTGAAGCCGCCCATTTCTTTTAAACCTTCAAGGTCCCTTACGGCACCGTTATACACAATACCGGTTCCGGTTCTTTTATAAATATCAGCAGCTACACGGTCGCCAATGGTTGGGCCGTTTTTGTGCAAGCCAAACTGATCTGCCACATAAACATCACCTTTTTGCAATTGCTCAACACCCCAAACGTTTTGTGCGCGGCGACCTTCTTTTTTACCTCTGTCGTCTATCACTTTCCACATATCAGGGCGATAAGGCACAAATTGAGTAGTAAAAGCACGGCCACAAAGAACACTGTCCGGGTTTATTTGGATTGACCAATCTTCAGCAATTTGATAATTGAATCTTGACTGACCCATCGTAGCCCATGCTTCTTCAATACTTACCGCTTTCATACGTTGGATAATATCGTCGGCCACTTTTGGTCTTCCGTCAGGAAAACGCTCACCCTTCCACGAAGGGGTGAGGTAAATTAGTTCATCCCTGTCGGCTTGATTAATCGGCGGCGGGCCGGCAGGAGCTTGTGCAACAACTTGAGCTGAAACTTTAACAGAAACACCAAGCAACAAAGCAAGGGCAACTATTTTTAGGTTCGTCTTCATTATGGTTATATAAAATAATAATTGGTTATTATAATTATGGGCTCTAAGCTACAGAAATATTTTTCACCTATGTTTTTAGGTTACGTAAAATTTTTAGGATAAAACTATTTTGTTTGTTATAGGTAATACAACGGTTGGGCAAAGAATAAGAAACAGCAAAAAATAAACTACCATTTTTAACCATTGTTGATTTTTACACAAAATTCTTACTTTAGTGCTATATATTTGTTACATTATTAGCCGCCAATTCTGTTGCTTTTATAACCAATTATTGTAGATCGAATTATTAAATCCGTATGGGGATTGCAGACTTTCCGCGAAAAAGGATTTTCTTGAAAGTAATGGATAATTAGCTGGGATTACTAATTGTTATATATTCTGAAATACATATAAACTTGTGATAAAGAATGCGATATTATACATCAATATCGCATTCGCAGTTAGGCCCTACATGCAGCCATTTTCAGAGTTAGTAATTCTGTATCCGTCGTAGAAATAGCAATAAGCCGCAGCGGAACAACAATCTGTCAATCCAATTGACATTTCTGAGCCAAAGGAATTGCAGCAATACCAATTGGATTGGGTTTCACAATCATCCATGCAATTGCCATAGCCTCCACTGATTTTCCTCATTTCGTCTTTGGTAAGCATTTCTTTACTTGCGAGTTTTAATTTTAACTTCTTCATAACACGTAAATAATAATAAGTTTTGAAAATAGGTTTGGATAATTTACCCTTTGAGGCGGGGTGACCACCTGGTTACGCAGGATTTGCGTTTATGAACATTCTTAATGCCATAAACTTTCATGTGATGTTTTTCAGTCTTAAGGTTTATAAAATTTGGTTTTTAATTTAATAAATTAAGGTAAATATGGTAATAAAAACTATCTACCATTTTTAACCATTGTTGATTTTTACACAAAATTCTTACTTTAGTGCTATATATTTGTTACATTATTAGCCGCCAATTCTGTTGCTTTTATAACCAATTATTGTAGCCAACATAGTAAACCAGAATGAATCAGTTGTTACTTCAGCAGGAAGCATCGAAAGAATTAACAGACTTTCCGCATATTAAGGAGTTTGCTTATAAAAAGAATACTACCATCCAGCTCAATTCATTTAATGTGGGGGTGATGGATTGTGTAGGTATATATTATGTATTGGAGGGTAAGCACAACTGGGTTATAGGCGCTACTGAGCATACCCTTTATCCTGGGGATATTGCGGTTATATTACCCGGCGAGAACTTTGGCGGGAAAAACAATATATTAAATATAGGATCATTAATGTGGGTTAAGCTGAACGTGCTAAACCACAAACAAATGATAGGGGACTGGAGCCAGTTAAGTAAAAAGGAACGGCACTCGCTTGAGCAGATCCTCTCAGTAAATAAAGATCTGCTGGTACTTAATATAAAAGAGGCCCAGGCTTTGCTTTTTGACCTGAAGTATGAATTGCAGAACGGCGAGGTTGGCTTTTGCACACGCGTTTCGCAATTGCTTGATCATTTGTTTATTATTATATGTCGGCAGCTTATCCGTCAAAATCACTCGAGGCGAGATTTCCCGACCACTTTTTTACGGCTTGAACAAAATTTGCGTCAAAACCTGGCCAGGCAATGGACGGTGGAAGAAATGGCGGCCTTTGCGGGTATGGGTACCACCGCTTTTACCGAAAAAGTAAAAAATTACTCGGGCTTTTCGCCGCTTAACTATCTTATCAATTTACGCATAACCGAAGCTATTAAATTATTAAAGCGAAATGAGGTAAACGTTACTGATATAGCGCTTGCCATAGGGTTTTACTCGTCGCAGCATTTTTCAACAACGTTTAAAAAACTTACGGGATATACGCCAAGCGAGTTCAGAAAGAACAATATTCAAACTAACAACCTACAATCATGAATAGTATAGTAGCCATTGAATTGGGAACCAACGCGGTGCGGATCTTTGCCTTTGACCTGATGGGCAATATCATCGGCTTTGCAAAGGGGCATTACCCCACTTTTCATGACGGGCCGGATAATAGCGAGCAAGACCCTGAACAGGTTTTTATAACCATGCTCTATGTTTTGAAGAATTTATTGAACGAGACGCTTTATCCGCAAAAGTATGTTGTTGGCTGCATATGCTTCAGCGCTTCAATGCACAGCCTGCTCTCGGTAGATAAAGACGGCGTTCCGCTTGGTAATATAATGACCTGGGCTGATAATCGCGGAAAGGAAGAGGCCGTAGAGTTAAAGGAGTCTGAATTGGGGCGAAAGATATATGAGGCAACAGGTACGCCTATTCACCCTATGTCATCAATGGTTAAAATTGCGTGGTTGAGAAATAATGACCCCGAGCGGTTTAAAAAAACCCATAAATACCTGCCTGTTAAAAGTTACATCGTTCAGCAGCTTACGGGCGCATGTTTAGTGGATTATAGTATTGCTTCGGCAATGGGATTAATGAATATACACAAACTGGCCTGGGATGATGACGCGCTTGGTTTTGCGGGCATAACTGCCCAGAAATTACCGCAGCTTGTACCTGTGTTTTATTCAGAGGCGAAACTTAAAAAAGAATTTCAGAAAGCGCTGCGCCTGTCGCCGGAGGTAAAGATCATTATCGGATCAAGCGACGGATGTTTGGCAACGCTTGGGGCAGGGGTTTGGGAAGAAGGTAAAGCAACTATTACTATTGAAGACAGCGGCGCTTTCAGGGTAATTGGCGATAAGATAATTAAGGATCATAATAAACAGATATTTAACTACGTGCTTACCAAAGAGCATATAGTAAGTGGGGGGCCAACCAATAGCGGCGGCGTTGTTTTTGAATGGTTTACCAAACGCTTTGGCGATTTTAAAAAGGCTTTTGATATAGATTATTCAATGGGCAACCTGATAAGGGAAGCATCAGACGTGGCCGTTGGTTCAGACGGGCTTCTGTTTTTACCTTATTTATTGGGCGAGCGGGCACCTATATGGAATGCTAATGCCAAGGGATGTTATTTTGGTATAAATATAAGGCATGAGCGCAGGCACTTTATAAGAGCTACTATAGAAGGTATATTATATGAAATGTACAGCATTGGCAAAACACTTGAGAATCATCGCAGCATAAGCAGCCTGTCTGTTAACGGAAGCTTTGCCTCTATACCGTTTTGTACACAGATAATAGCTGATATTTTTAACAAACCGGTTAGTACAATAAACCAGGGCGATACTATAGGAGTAGGTGCATTTTTATTAAGCGCTACCGAAATGGGGATGTACAAAAATCTGCGCGAGGCGGCAAATACGATAAAATTGAACCAAACATTTCTGCCAAACGGCAACGATAATGCTATATATATGCAATATTTTGCGGTGTTTGAAAGCCTAATTGAAAAAATAGGAGCGGAATTTGACACTATTTCTAATTTACAAAATATAAAATAGCAGGTGCTGCTTTGCGTTTTCGATAAAATATCAACTAATGTGTTAGTAGAATTTAAATCTTTCACACCAGTAAATAATAATATAATAAATCGCTCCGCGGCACTAGGGTTTCACTCAAACGAAATAGCTAGTATTTTTTGTGTAAAAATCACCGCTGGTTTTATTTAGTAGCCTAAACTCTTTATTTTATCATTATTTGTAACAATACAATTATAATTAAACTAAAGCGTTAAATTTTTTTTATTGAATAACATCTTTCATCAAAATAAATGTTGCAACATTATTTTTTTATTGAGATGTTTGAAATGATTTTAAGAAAATTATAACCGAAGCATTTTTCTTTTTTATTGAATAAAGGGCATCTTAATACAGCTGCCGGGTATTGTGTGTTTTTTTGAATATACGATACAAAATGCAATGTTTCTGTCGATTAGGTTGGACAGCGCAGATAGGTGTGTGTGATTGTAAATTAAAGGGTAGACTCAGTTAAAATAAGTTAAATAAATTAATTAGTAACCAAACCAATCAGATATGAAGAGAAAGGTACATTAAACTCCGGGTAGCGTAATCCACGCAACCATAAAAGTCCCTATCAAAATGGTCAGATTTTGATAAAGGCACTAATCAAAAAATATAGTCATTGATTTTAAACCAAAATTATGAAAAAAAGAAGAGGGACACCTTCGTGCAATCGTATTGTCACAAGTGTTTTCGCATTACTTTTGTGTGCATCAGCCGCTCAGGCAGGTAGCCACGAAACCAATAACAAGGCGAGCTTTATAAACAAGGCAGCCAATCTAACTCCCTTAAACGTTTTACCTGCTAAAACAATAACCGGTACAGTTAAAGACGACAAAGGCGAGACCCTTGTAGGGGTAACCATAACCGAGCAAGGCACCCAAAATGCTACTACCACTGATGCTAACGGTAAATACAGTATATCAGTAGCAGGCGATAATTCAGTTTTAGTGTTTGCCTATTTAGGTTATGAAACACAAAGCCAGACAGTAGGCGCACGTACAGCAATAAATGTAACAATGGCAACCAGAAGCAGCGCGCTTGAGGAAGTTGTTGTAACGGCATTGGGTATCAAACGCGAATCTAAAAAATTAGGTTATGCCGCAACCACTGTAAAAGTTGACGAGATATCTCAAAACCGTACAACCAACGTAATGTCTTCATTAGAAGGTAAGGTAGCCGGTTTAAATATTTCGCCTCCTGCTGCAGGGCCGGGTTCAAGTACCAGGATACGTTTACGTGGCCAGGCTGCGTTTAACGGTGCTACTAACTCTCCGTTAATTGTAGTAAACGGTTTGCCAATGGATCAGGGCGAACAAAGTGTTAACCCTGGCAACACAACAGACAGGGGCGATGCTTTGCAACAAATTAACCAGGACGACATTGAGACGTTTACCGTACTTAAAGGTTCTACAGCTGCTGCATTATACGGATCAAGAGCGGCTAACGGCGCTGTTATCATCACTACCAAAAGCGGCGCTAAGAATACAAAATTCGGTGTAGAGTTCACTTCAAACTTTGGCGCTGATCAGGTATTAGATTATAACCGTTTTCAAATGGAGTACGGTAATGGTGTTTGGGATGCCACAAAATTAAGCGGAAGAAAACCGCTTAACCAGGGTGAGTCTATTACATATGGTGGGCAAACCTGGGGTGCTAAATATGATGGTTCAGAGGTTACGTTTTTTGACGGCAGCAAAGGACCATATTCACCCAACCCGCATCGTATTACTGAATATTACAGAACCGGTACATCATTTACCAATACTGTAGCACTTTCGGGCGGTAATGCAACTACCAGTTTCAGGCTTTCTTATTCTAACCAGGATGCTAATGGTATTTCTCCCGTTAACGATTACCATAAAAAAATTGCTAACCTTGGGTTAAATAGCAAGATCACTGATAAGTTAACCCTGACCTTCAACCTGAACTACACTAACGAGGTAAATAACAATCCTCCACAGGTAGGTTTCCAGGGTGCAGGTGCTCCTAACTTCTATTACCGTATGAGCCCCGCCATACCAAACAGGTTGTTTAGAGATAGCGCGGTTGACCCTAATACCGGTAGTGAGCGTGTTACATCAGCTTTCCAAACAACTTTGCTTAACCCCTACTTTTCAAATCCCCGCCAGTTTTTAGTTAGAAAAGCCGACCGTTTTCTTTCTACAACCACTGCCAGATATGATTTCTTTAAGTTTTTATACTTACAAGGCCGTGTAGCATTTGATTATAACAGTGCATTAAATGAGGGTAATAACCCGCATGGTGTGGGCGCGTCTAACTTGTTGCAAGGTGGTACCGGCCCTGCTTATGGTGGTGGCTATAACGTTGGCACAAACTGGCAGCGTAACATGAACTACGACTTCCTGTTAGGCACCAACAACCAAAAATTTGGCGATTTTAGCGCTGAGTTAACCTTGGGTGGAAACATTCGTGATGACCGCGGCAGCGGTGTAAGGGCTTCAACCAATAACGGTTTGATCGTAAAGGACCTGTATTCTATTGAGAATGGCGTTCAAAAGAACGTCAATTACGATTTTAACAGGCAACAGGTAAACTCTCTGTACGGCGTTGCCGATTTTGGTTACAAAAACTTTTTATATTTAACCATTACAGATCGTGTCGACTGGTTCTCAGTTTTAACACCTCCTACATTCATACTGGCTAATCCAAACAATAGGGTAAATTATCCTTCAGTGAGTGGTAGCTTTGTGTTCTCTGAATTATTACCAAATGTAAAATGGTTAAATTACGGTAAGATCAGGGCCAGTTATGCGCGCACCGGTAGTGCCGCAGGTATAAACAATTTTGCCGGTCAGCTTACCTACAGCCTTGACGCTAATCCATTTACTGCAAACGGATATAGCTATACGCTTGGTAACTACAGCACTAATTTTCCAAATCCATTTGTTACACCATTTGACGTAGTTGAAAAGGAGATCGGTTTAGAAGTTAGGACCTTAAACAGCCGATTGAATTTTGACATCGCTGTGTACCACAAAGGCACCGACAATCAGATATTGAACGCGCCGCTTTCAAGCTCTACCGGCTTTACCTCAAGGCCCATAAATCTGGGTAGATTACAAAATAAAGGTATTGAGTTGTTAGTGGAAGGTACGCCAATAAAAACTTCAGCCTTTACCTGGACAACTTCAGTGAACAGCGCGTATAATGAAAGCCGCGTTTTACAGTTAGCCGCAGGCGCAACTGAGCAGGTGGTTAATGCCTTCAATGCCAATGGTAATGAGTTTTTAGGTAAGTTAAGCTATAGGGTTGGTATGGCCATGAACCAGTTACAATCACCAACTTACCGCAGAGATGCTAACGGAAACATTCTTGTTGGCGCTGATGGTAGGTTATTAGCGGAAGTAGATAGTAAAAACGTTGCTGTAGACCATACTTTTGGACAAGCTGATCCAAAATGGACCGGTGGTTGGAATAACACCTTCCGTTACAAAAAAGTCAGCTTATTGGTTCATATTGATTATAAATTTGGTGGTAAAGTGTTTTCATCAACCGCGCTTAACGGTTTAAGACAAGGTTTAACTCAGGCTTCGTTAGTAGGTCGTGAAGGCGGTGTTAAATTCCCAGCCTTAATACAAGGTACCGGTGCAAATAATGCCGACAGAGCCGTTGGTGTTGCACCTTCTGTATTCTACACGGACTACCGTGGCTTACAAATTGCCGATCCATTTGTATTTGCCAGCGACTTTGTTAAATTAAGAAACATTACTTTAAGCTATGATTTCTCTGATTTGGTTAGAAACGTTAAAGCTATTAAAGGATTGACATTATCTGCTTCCTGCCGTAACGTTGCAATACTGCACAAAGCCATCCCTGATGTTGACCCTGAGTCGATGGCTTCCACAGGCGATTCAAGGTTGGGTTATGAGCAAAGCGCGCTGCCAACAACCCGTACATGGGGCCTTAACTTAAATGTTAAATTCTAAAATTGAACATCATGAAAAAAATAAATAGCATTAAATTTTTATTAGCAACTATCACCGTTTTAGGATTGGGAAGTTGTGATAAAGGTTTTGTCGAAAAAAATCAAAGCCCGTATCAGCAAACCAGCATTGATCCGGCGATATTATTAAGTACAGCTGAGCGTAGGGTAAGTACCGGAAGCTGGGAAGTTGAATCAACCATTGTACAACAATTTGTTAACGCCTATGACGCGGGAGCGACTGCGGGTTTTCAATTTAACTCCGTAGGAGGTGCTGACCAATATAACCAGACTAGATGGAACCAGATCTATGGTGGCGGCGGAAATGTTGGTACTGTTAGAATTTTAGACCGTGCGCTTGATTTGGCAAGGGCTGAAACACCTTTAAGGAATAACCTGATTCAGATGCTCAGGATATTACGCGCCATGAACTATATGATAGTGGTTGATACGTATGGTGATGTGCCTTACAGTGAAGCTAACAAAGCGTACTCTTCAACACTTAATATTACACCTAAATATGATAAGGCTGCTGATATTTATGCTGATCTGTACAAGGAGTTGAAAGAAGCACGTGCGGCTTTAATAGCCGGTAGCGGTAGCAGTGCAGATAATCTGCTTTATGCCGTGCCTTTTGATATTTTTTACGGAACAGGCTACACTTCTACTCTTCCGGTAGTACAAATACCTAGATGGCAACGTTTTGCAGGAAGTTTGATGCTGCGTTTAGGTATGCGCTACTCAAAATCTGACGCTGCTAAAGCTCAGGCAATAGTAGCAGACGCATTAGCTGGGCCGGGTGTAATGACCTCTAATGCCGATAACGCCGTTATACCGTTTAACAGTACAGATAATAATCCGTTAAACGCCGGCCCCAGAGGTACCAATCCGTTCAACTATTATTTGTACGAACCTTTTGTTAACCAGCTTAAGAATACTAAAGATCCAAGAGGTAAATATATCGTTGCGTACTATCAAAACCCGAATGTCATAAATGGCACTCCGCAAGATACTGTGTTAGCAAATCAATTTGGCTTCCCTGTGGGCTATAACCAAATAACAATTGTTACTAAACCTGATTATAAGGGTCCTGCTCAGAATAATAATCAAGGTTTCAGATACAGCCAGCTAAACTACAACGTATTTGGTAGCACTACAGCACCTATATTTGTTTGTACTTATGCGCAAACATCCTTGTTGTTGGCTGAGGCTGCATTCAGAGGTTGGGCTTCAGGTTCGGCAGCAACTTATTATAATAATGGAGTTAGGGCATCTATGGACGAGTACGCGCTTTATCCTGGCGGTGCTGCTATACCTGCACTTAACTATGATAGTTATATGCGTCAACCTGCTATTGCCTTTACAGGTGGTAATGAGCTGCAAAAGATCAATACCCAGTACTGGATAGCGTCTTTAGGTAATCAGGCAGAAAGTTTCGCTAATTTTAGAAGATCCGGCTTCCCTGCATTAACACCTAACTCGTTTGGCACACCGCTGCCTGCGGCAACCGGTGGTTTTGCGCGCCGTGTACCTTATCCACTTAATGAGCGTTCAGTTAACCCATCAGGCTACCAGGCCGCTGCTGCCAGTATGGGCGGTGATGACGTAACTCAACGTTTGTTCTGGGACAAACCATGATAATTAGTAAACAGTATAATCTATAAAAAAACCCGGGCGAAAGCCCGGGTTTTTTTGTGTAATACTAATAGTTTATCGTATGTAAGGTTAACACCAATTTATTTTCAAGTGTATTTATAACAATTAAAAATGGTTTTATACATTAGCGAAAGAAAAACCGATGAGGTTATAGCTTCTTTATCGCGAGTATTGTAAACATTTATAAACCAATTTTCTTTATATAACTATCAGCACTGTAATGTTTTTGAACGGTATCGTCAACTATTAAGTGTCTGATAAAAAAGGAGTTAATATCAAACCAACTAAATATATGAGAAACATTATTCTGGCATGTTGCTTAATCATTGCCGGTCAGACAGCTAAAGCGCAGCTTGTGCTGCCAAAAAGCAAGCAAACAACTATCATCAATCCGGTTAACCTTAGCTATCGTTACGCGTTAGATGGGACGTCGCGCCGTGAGGCTGCCGATCCGGCGATGATCAATTTTAGAGGGGAGTATTATCTGTTCGCATCCAAATCAGGTGGTTATTTTCACTCTACCGATTTGATAAACTGGAATCTGATCAAAACTAACGATCTTCCGTTAGAAGACTATGCGCCAACCGCAATGGTTTACAGGGGCGAGGTCTACTTTATGGCATCAGGCAACAATCCACTTAAAATTTATAAAACCGCAGATCCTAAAACGGGCAAATGGACCGTAGTTACAGACAAGTTCCCGATAACTATGATAGATCCGTTTTTATTTGCTGATGATGATGACAGGGTTTATTTTTATTACGGATGTTCAAACGTCAACCCACTGTATGCAGTTGAGCTTGACCCTAAAACTATGCTTCCGTTAGGGCAGCCTACTGTTTTTTTTAACAGCGATAAGGAAAGCCATGGCTGGGAGCGCCGCGGCGATTACCAAACGGTTGACGGGCGCCCCTGGATAGAAGGAAGCTGGGTAACCAAGCATAACGGCAAATACTACTGGCAATATTCTGCGCCCGGTACCGAGTTTAAAAGTTATAACGACGGTGTTTATGTATCTGATAAACCAATGGGGCCATTTACATTAATGCCGAATAATCCCGGATCAATGAGGCCTGAAGGGTTTGTAGGAGGTGCAGGGCACAGCGGAACATTTAAAGATAATTATGGCAATTACTGGCGCATATCAACGGATGTTATTTCTGTAAAACACATGTTTGAACGCCGCCTTAGCCTGTTCCCGTTGTTTTTTGATAAAGACGGCATATTCCATACCTATACAGATTTTGGTGATTTTCCGTTGGTGTTGCCAAAAAAACAGCTATCGGGCCCTGCAGAGCTAAAGCCGAAATGGATGCTGTTGTCTTATAAAAAACCTGTTGAGGTTTCATCATCTCAAGAAAAATATCCAAAAGAAAATGCTTCTGATGAAGAGATACGTACGTACTGGAGTGCGGCTACCGGCGATAAAGGTGAATGGTTAACCATGGACCTTAAGAAAGTTTCGACAGTAAATGCGGTGCAGATAAATTATGCAGAGAACGAGGCCACTTCTTTTGGCCGCAGCGACAATGATTATTACCAGTACCTGCTGCAGTATTCAACCGATAAGAAGACATGGAAAACCCTTGCCGATAAACGCACTAATAAAATAGACGCCCCTCATGATTATTTAGAACTGAGCGCACCCATTAAAGCGCGTTACATCAGATTAACCAATTACAAAGTGCCATCAGGAAAATTCGCGATAGCTGACCTGAGGGTGTTTGGAAAAGGTACCGATGGTGTAATGACCCAAAAGAACGACATATTTGTTAGCCGGTCTAAAACAGACCCTTGTGTGGCTGATATATCATGGATAAAAGCGCCTAATGCTGTTGGATATAACGTTCGTTATGGCACAGCGCCTGATAAGTTGTACCATACCTACCAGGTTATGGGAACGGAGAAGGTAACCATTAGAAGCCTTAACAAAGCTGAAAGCTACTACTTTACTGTTGATGCTTTTAACGAGAGTGGAATTAAAACCGGCAACCCGGTAGTTAAAGTTGAGTAATTAGATACTATATAAATTTATACATGAAAAAAACTTTGTTTTCTGTAAGCACACTGGCAATATGGGCCCTTGGCGCTTCATCGGTTTTCGCTCAAAGTGCAAAAGCCACAATTGGTAAAGAAACCGATATGGTTATAAGCCGTCATATATACGGCCAGTTTGCCGAGCACCTGGGTCGCGGTATTTATGATGGGTTTTGGGTTGATGCCAAAATGCCCGTTAAAAAGCAGGATAGAATTAGGCTGGATATTGTGGAAGCCCTGAAGAAGATAAAGATACCAAACCTACGCTGGCCGGGCGGTTGTTTTGCCGACGAATACCACTGGCGCGATGGTATTGGCGTGCGCACTAACCGTCCGAAGATGGTAAATACTAACTGGGGCGGCGTAACAGAGGATAACAGCTTTGGCACGCATGAGTTTTTAGCACTTTGTAAATTATTAAACACCGAACCTTATATAACAGGTAACGTAGGTAGCGGCACCGTTCAGGAAATGTCAAACTGGGTAGAGTACCTTAACTTTGACGGCAAAAGCCCGCTGACCGATCTGCGTGCAAAAAATGGACATCCAAAACCGTTTAACGTAACTTTTTGGGGAGTGGGTAATGAGAGCTGGGGTTGCGGTGGTACCATGACGCCGGAGTACTATGCTGATGAGTTTAAACGATATGCTACTTTTGCTAAAGATTACGGCAGCAACCAACTCAAGAAAATTGCCACAGGTCCTGCCGGTGATAATTACAACTGGACAGAGGTTGTAATGAAAAATGTTAAAAAAGACATGTGGGGTATTGCATTGCATTATTATACCCTGCCAACCGGAAGTTGGACCGGCAGCAAAGGATCAGCCACAAAATTTGCCGAGGATGCTTACTTCAATACACTTAAAAATTGCCTTAAAATGGAAGAGTTTGTTACTAAACACTCGGCCATTATGGATAAATACGATCCGGATAAGAAAGTTGCGCTGGTAGTTGATGAGTGGGGTGTTTGGACGGATTCTGAACCGGGCACTAATCCTGGCTTTTTGTTTCAGCAAAACAGCTTGCGCGATGCTTTGGTAGCGGCTTCAACATTAAACATTTTTAACAATCACGCTGATAGGGTAAAAATGGCTAACCTGGCCCAAACCATTAATGTGTTGCAGGCAGTTATATTAACGCAAAAAGAAAAGATCATCCTTACGCCAACTTACCATGTTTTTGATATGTTTAAAGTGCATCAGGATGCTAAATTATTGCCAATAAAACTTGACGTTCCGGAATACGAATTTGACGGAAAGAAACTTCCTGCTGTAAACGTATCAGCATCAAAAGACGCCAGCGGAAAGATCCATCTTACTATAGTTAACATTGACAACCACAAAGCAATTGACTTTAAAGCTGATCTGGGAAATGTTAACTGGAGTACTGTTAGCGGGCAAATACTTACAGGTACAAATGTTACCAATATTAATACCTTTGCTAACCCCAATAATATTAAACTTGTAGCGTTTAATGATGCGAAAAAGGATGGAAGCAGTATATCTGTTAAATTGCCGGCACATTCAGTTGTATCGCTTGAATTAAAGTAAACCAATAAACCAATTAGAATAATGAGAACACAATCAAAATTTTTCATGGCAGCTTTAATGGCGGTTGCGGCTTTAGGCAACTACGCGTGCACGCCCCCAACAAAGGAAGAAACAACAACAGAGAATACTATGGAGCAAACAAGTACTGCACTACCCGATAGCAGTAATTTTACAGGTAAGGTGAATGGTAAAGATACCCACCTTTATACCTTATCTAACAAAAACGGCATGACAGTAGCTATTACTAACTATGGTGGCCGCATTGTTAGTTTAAATGTTAAAGATAAAACCGGCGGTTTTAAAGATGTTGTGTTAGGATATGATGATGTAAAAACCTACCAAAAACGCGGCGAGCCTTACTTTGGCGCGCTGATAGGCCGTTACGGTAATCGCATTGGCAACGGTAAATTTACGCTGAACGGTAAAGAGTATACCCTTGAGTTAAATGATGGCAAAAATACATTGCATGGCGGTGCCCACGGCTATTGGATGCAGGTTTGGGATGCAAAGCAGGTAGGCAATCAAAAACTTGAGCTTACTTACGTTTCTAAAGATGGCGAAGCCGGTTATCCGGGAACCCTAAATGTTAAGGTTGTTTATACTTTAACTGATGACAACGCTGTTCAAATTGACTATACTGCTACAACTGATAAAACCACAGTAGTTAACTTAACCAATCACGCTTACTTTAACTTAAACGGTGCCGGCGATTCAACTATTCTTAATAATGAGCTACGTATAGCTGCCGATGCTATTACACCGGTAGATAATACGTTGATACCAACAGGAAAGATAACTCCGGTAAAAGGAACGGCGTTTGATTTTACTACGTCAAAAACCATTGGTAAGGATATTAATGCCGCAGAAGAGCAACTTAAATTCGGTAAAGGTTATGACCACAATTTTGTGCTTAACAAACACACTTTAAAGGATGTGGTAGCAACCGTTAAAAGCCCTGTAACCGGTATTGTTATGGATGTTTATACCGAAGAGCCCGGTCTGCAGTTTTATAGCGGTAACTTTTTAGATGGCCGTGCTAAAGATGGTAAAGGCAAAGTAGCTTATCCGCTGCGCTCGGCATTGTGTTTAGAAACACAGCATTTTCCGGATGCACCTAACAAACCTGAGTTTGCATCAACAACTTTAAATCCTGGTCAAACTTATAAAACCACAAGCATTTATAAATTTAGCGTAGCTAAATAAATAGTATTTCGCTTAATAATTAATCAGCAGACCGGTTAGCCGGTCTGCTTTTTTGTTTTAAAGAATTTTTTTCTGATTCTACATAACTATATTCGGCGGAAAATTGATACGAATGACTGCCACTACTCTTGATAAACTGAAACGCTTAACTCAACTAAGCAAAGGCTATAAAGCATTTCTGTATGACTGTGATGGTACACTGGCAGATAATATGCCCGCCCACAAAGAAACCTATCTAAAAGTAGCATTAAGTAAGGGCCATGTTATCAGTGGCGATATTGTTGATGAATTAGCCGGCTGGCCGGTTATAGACGTTATAAACGAAATGAACGTCAGATTCGGAACTGATTTTGACGCTGTTGAATTTAAGGATCTGAAATATCAACTCTTCCTAAACGAGTATGTAGCACTTACCAAGCCAATAGAATTTGTTGCAGAACATTTGAAAGCTCACGCAGGTAAGGTTAAGATAGGAGTGGTGTCAGGCAGTGGCCGCCAGGCTGTTGAAAAAACGTTGCAGGTGTTGGGAATAATTGATCTGATTGACGTTATAGTATGTGCCGGCGAAACCGAAAAAGGTAAGCCTCATCCAGATCCTTTTTTAGCTGCTGCTAACAAGTTAAATATATCCCCCCAAGACTGCCTGGTTTTTGAAGATGGTGCTGCCGGAGAAGAAGCTGCAGACCGTGCCGGTATGCAATGCATACGAATTGACAAATTGTAAATCTGTAGTAAAACAACACTAAGAAATTAGTTTGTAAAATGGCGTAACCAATTGGTGGTCAACTATTTCGTTTGCGTAAAAATTCCTTCTTTTCAACTTTTTAACTATTTCGTTTGCGTAAATTTTCTATATCGTTTGCGTAAATATTTAAGCCACTTCGGACGCCTCTTTAAACATTTGTGATATAATTTTGGTGATATGTGATAGTGCAAGCGAAGCATCCGCCGCAAATTAGCGACGGTAATTTAAGCGGATTATCACTATAAATTATAGACCAATAAATCACTCTGTGATATTTTAATTTTTATCTCATTTCGAATACGTTGCTTAAAGCTAATGCGCTGCATATGCAAGCTGCTGTGTAGCCACGATATGTTTTACGGTATTGAAATAAAACAGAGTTGTTATAATTAAATTATTAGTAACCTAAATATAAATTAAACCCAGTAACCAACTAAATGACAAAAAAAGAGACATAATAACCTGCTAATTAGTCGCGTGTCCAGGACAGGTGGCGATTTTAAATTATAATGAATCTTAAATAGTAAAACTAATTATATGAGCAAACTTCAACTTTTTAATAATGTAAGGTGGTGGAAAACAATATGCCTGATCGCAATGATCAGCTTGGTTTCTGCTGCTGCTTTTGCGCAAGGTATCACGGTTAAAGGCCGTGTTATGGACGACAAAGGCGAACCGCTTGTTGGCGCAACAATTAAAGCCACGGGCACACAGAATGCCGTTACTGCTGATGCTAGTGGTAACTTTTCACTTACGGTGCCGACTGGTACAGCAACTGTAACTGTAACCTTTATCGGATACGTAGACGCTGTAAAACCGGTTTCTTCTGCTAATCCTAACCTTGGTACTATAACATTAGCAGCCAATTCGCGCGACTTAAACGAAGTTGTGGTTATTGGTTACGGTACCGCTAAAAGAACTGATGTAACGGGTACTGTAACAAGCGTTGACGCTAAAACATTACAGGAAATACCTTCATCAAGTGTTGTTAACCAATTACAGGGCCGCGTTGCGGGTTTAGATGTTGTTGGTGGTGCAATCAGAATACGTGGTACCCGTACAATAGGTAACCCTGGTGCTGACGGACCGCTGATTGTAGTAGACGGTGTACCGTACTATGGTGGCCTTGGTGACATTAACCCTAATGATATTAAGTCAGTAGACGTATTGAAAGGTGCGTCATCAACTGCTATCTACGGTTCTCGTGGTTCAGGTGGTGTAATTTTGATCACTACCAACAGAGGGCGTGTGGGCAGAACCCAAACAGCTTATGATGCTTATGTAGGTTTATCAAGATTAGAGGGAAAACTTAAAACGCTTGATGCTAAAGGATATGTTCAGCTTAAAGCTGACGCGTTAGAAGGTTCCATTCTTCAAGCCAATGGTAACGCTCAATCTTATGGTTTAACTCCAATTGAAACACAAGCTTTGGCCGATGGTAAAAATGTGGATTGGGTGAACGAGATAGTGAAACAACAGGTGATTTTTGATCAAACGTTGCGCATTTCAAGCGGAACGGAAAAGACCCAGTTTAACACACAATTAGGTTATCGTACCACTCAAAACGGTAGTTTGCAACCCGGTAACAAAAACGGACGTGTTACCATGAACATCAACATTGACCACCAGGTAAATAAATATATTAAGTTTGGTGTTCAAACCCGTAATACCTTGAATATGAACAATAACTCTGGTGGTAATGAAATGGGTAATGCCCAATGGATGAGCCCCCTTGCCTATGTTTATAACCCGGACGGTACGCTTAATTTAAGGCCGATTGAGGGGCAATTAGATGCGGCAACTGCCAACCCTTTGTTGCGTTCATCATTACCTAGTGCTTATTATAATTACGACAGGGGCTGGCAAAGCGATAATATTGTTTACGCTGAACTTAAGCCTGTTGACCATTTAACTTACAGGTATACTATCAATTATAACTACGGTCAATCAACCGGAAACAATTATAGTGGTATTAATGGCGTTGGTATAGTAAACATTGCTTCAACATCAGCAAGCACCAGTAACAACACATCATACCGTGTGGCGCAGGAGCATAATTTAACCTATGCCAATACTTTTGGTAAACACAACATTACAGCTACAGGTGTATTCACCGCAGAAAGAGGACATAACGAAGGTTCAGGCTTTAGCGGGATAGGTATTCCTTCTGATGCAATCAGAAACGCCAATATCGGTGGGCT